>CBDUBB010000006.1:0-21593 GCA_965365265.1 uncultured Flavobacteriaceae bacterium | reverse complement strand
TATTGCTACCACTGGATTTTGAATCCAGCGCGTCTACCAATTCCGCCACCGAGGCATAAGGTAAACCTGTTGTCAATTCCGCCCGAAACAGAACGTTATCGGGACGGTCTTCCATGCTTTAGGCAAGGGTCTGCAAAGCTATAAAATAATTTTATTCAGGGGGCAAAAACCCGCTTATTATCCTTTAGCAACTAAAATAATTGTTTAAATTTGCACCTCCTTTTAAATGAGGGAGTTCGCGAACCACAAAAACTAGTATCAGCACAATGTCCTACACGGTACCGGAACCTAAGATTTTTGCCTGTACACAGAGTAAAGAACTTGGCGAAGCCATTGCCAAAGCGTATGGTGCCGATCTAGGTAAAATAATCATTTCCAGGTATAGTGACGGGGAATTCCAGCCTTCGTATGAAGAATCCATCCGGGGGTCGCGTATTTTCGTTATTGGTTCCACCCATCCCGGGCCTGAAAACCTGATGGAAATGCTCCTGATGCTGGATGCTGCAAAACGGGCTTCTGCCAGGCATATTACAGCCGTCATTCCCTACTTCGGATGGGCACGGCAGGATCGAAAGGACAAACCCAGGGTTCCGATAGCCGGGAAACTGGTGGCAAAAATGCTGGAGGCTGCCGGTGCAACCAGGATCATTACCATGGACCTGCACGCCGACCAGATTCAGGGGTTTTTTGAAAAACCGGTGGACCATCTCTTTGCCTCCACCCTGTTCCTGCCCTATGTTAAAAAATTGAACCTGGAAAACCTCACCATTGCCTCTCCCGACATGGGCGGGTCCAAGCGGGCCTACGCGTATTCCAAGGCCCTGGGCAGTGATGTGGTGATCTGTTACAAACAGCGGGCAAAGGCCAATGTGATCTCCCATATGGAATTGATCGGGGACGTGCAGGATAAGAATGTGATCCTGGTAGATGACATGGTGGATACAGCCGGGACCCTGACACGGGCTGCCGACCTGATGATGGAGCGGGGTGCTCGCAGCGTAAGGGCCATAACCACTCATGGCTTGTTATCCGGGAATGCCATGGAACGCATTGAGAATTCCAAACTGGAACAACTTATTGTTACCGATTCGATTCCGATTTCGTCGGACTGCGATAAAATTAAAGTCTTGAGTTGCGCAGAGTTGTTTGCGGACGTGATGCATCGCGTTCACCATAACACCTCCATCGCTTCTAAATTCATTTTATAGTTTAATTAATCAGATAATGAAGTCAATTACAATCAAAGGATCAGAAAGAGAAAGCGTGGGCAAGAAGTCAAGTAAGGCCCTACGTAATGCTGGAAAGGTCCCTTGCGTGGTATACGGAGGGGATAAGCCATTGCACTTTTCAGCAGACGAAATGTCGTTCAAGGATTTGGTGTACACTCCCAATGCCCACACTGTGGTAATTGAAATGGAAAACGGCAACAAGGTGAAGGCCGTAATGCAGGACATTCAGTTCCATCCGGTAACAGACCGCATCCTGCATGTGGATTTCTACCAGCTCTTCGAGGACAAGCCGGTAACCATGAAAATTCCAGTGCGCCTGCTGGGGAATTCCCCGGGAGTACGGAATGGTGGACGCCTGCTTTTCCGCAAACGGAAACTGGTTATCCGTGCACTTCCCGACAACCTCCCGGATTTCTTCAATGTGGATATCTCCAAACTGAAGATCGGGGACCTTATTTCAGTGGAAGGCCTTAAAAGCGATGACTTTACCATTCTTCACCCGGACAGCACTGTGGTGGTTCAGGTTAAAACTGCCCGTACCGCTATCGTGGTCGAAGATGAAGATGAGGAAGGACTTGAAGAAGGCGCTGAAGAAGGTGCTGAAGAAACAGCAGCTGCAGAAACAACTGAAGAAGCAGCCAACGAATAGGCCCCGGCCTATAGGATCTCAAAAGGCACCCCTACCTTCTTATGGTACGGGTGCTTTTTGTATTTTGGGATGAACTCCGACTAGTGAATTCCAGTCAGAAGCGATGAAACCCGTACCAGAAACCGCTTTTGAAAATTGTGTTACTCCATGAAAAAATTCCTGGTAGCAGGTTTGGGAAATATCGGTGCCGAATATTGCGATACCCGTCATAATATTGGGTTCCAGATACTGGACCGGCTGGCGGAGGAAATCGAATTTCCTTTTGAAACCGGACGTTTTGGAGACGTCGGCACCTTTAAACTTAAAGGTCGTCCCGTAATCTGCCTGAAACCAGCCACCTATATGAACCGGAGCGGAAAGGCTGTGCGGTTCTGGATGGACAGGGAGAAGATCCCTCTTGAAAACCTTCTGGTCGTAACAGACGACCTGAATCTGCCCTTTGGCACCCTGCGTTTGAAAACCCGGGGCAGTGATGGGGGACATAACGGGTTGAAGGATATACAACAGGTACTGGGAACTACGCAGTATTCGAGATTCCGTTTCGGTATCGGAGCTGAATATGCCCGTGGCAGGCAGGTTGACTTCGTACTCGGAAGTTGGGATGAAGAGGAGCGAAAAGCGATGTCCGAACGGCTGGAACGAAGTGTGGAGCTCATCCGGTCTTTTATACTGGCCGGACCTTCGAGGACCATGAATGCTTTTAACGGGACCTGATCAGAGGACCCGGAACGAATAAAGCCCGGAAAGGGAGGTATTTCCCTCCGCATCCCGGCTGAGTACCTGCCAGTAATAGACGGTATCTGAATCCACCAAAACCTGCAGGCTTTCGGCCGTTGGGCCAAGGACATCGAATAACGGCAAATCTGCCGGGTCTGTCCCCAGGTACACCTCGCATTCTTCCAGGTCATTATCGGGATCGGCAAGCTCCCACCTGAGGAGGATTTCCCCGCTGGCATCCGGAAGGACGGAGGCTCCTGAAGAAGGCTCCAGCAACCGGGCGGGAAACGGAGGATATGACACCTCACCCCCTGCATTGAAAAACTGCCAGACCTGACTTGGGGTTTCTTCCCTGCTTTGGTTATTGATGGCAGTCACCTGCCAGGAATAGGGGGCCCCTTTGTCAAGGACTATTGCCAGGCTGAGGCCACCAGTTATTTGCCGCTGTACCCCAGAAGATCCCAGGGAGGTTACTTCCAGTTCATAGGAATCCGCATTCTTTGAGGCCTCCCAACGGAATGTAACCTCGCTGGTTGTTTCGCTCTGGGATATCCCCGTAACGCAAATGGAATTATTCTCGGGAAAGACCAGGTTCACCTCCCCGGGAACAGGCGGAGGCGGATCGTCTTTGCTGCAGGCTCCCAAAAGGCCGGCCAAAATCCCGATAAAAATCAACTTCTTCATTCCCGGTATACTTTATGGGTGGTTAGAAAGCCCTTCTGGGTTACCTGAATCAGGTACAACCCTGTGGGAACGTTCGCTAAATTTAGGATGATCGTCCCGGCTTCGGGGGTGCGTTTCCCCTTCCAGACCAGGGTACCCGAGGCGCTGAAGACAGCAACCTCGGCAGGCTCCACGGCCTCTGGCAGATAGATCTCGAGCCGGTCTTTAAAGGGGTTGGGTGCCACCAGGGGGCGCTCCGTCCTGAGGAAGGTAGCTTCATACGACCCTTTGCAGGCCGGCGTACCGCTAACTTTCAACTGGTTGACCCCTTTTTCCAGCGGCAGCGTGTAGCGGGGTCCTTCCACAAATTGCGTACGTCCGTTAAGGGTGATCTCAAAGAGGTCCGATCCGTCCATGTACAAGGTGACCGAGGAATAATCAAGGGCCGGGTCCGCCAGGATGCTCAGGGGGTCCGGACTTCCAATATTCACCTGAAAACACTGTCGTTCAAACAGGTTTGTACCGTCCGTCCCACCAACACATACTTCATAGGAGCCGGGATCGAGTCCGCTGAAGGTATAGGTGCTGGTAAAGGTATCCGATCTGTCAACTCCGTTCCCAAGGAGCTGAATGGTGTAGTCAAATGGCTGATTGCTGCTCACCTCGACGCTTCCATCCCCTGCCCCGATACAGGTCTCGCTGGTGATGCTAATCAAAAACCGGTCGTCCGGAAAGCGATAAACCTCACAGCCATTTGCATCCACCTCACTGCCTGGAGGTGTTCCCAGGCAAAAGTCATCCCCATCGTCAAAAACTCCGTCCCCGTCCTCATCGGGCCTGAAGAACCCTTCAACGCACAATTCCAGGGTAAAGTCATTCAGCCGTCCTCCATCTGCGGGGGCTGTGTCCTCTATGGTCAGAACCCATTCCCCGAAACTGGATTCCCCGGCAAAGGCATTCAGGGACCCAAGGGGGCGTACCTCCCCTGAGATGGCCGGGTTATTTCCACAGACAAAAATCGGCGCCTCCATATCAAAGATGGCGTTGATGTCATTTGCCTCCCCACAGGAATTGGAAACCAGGGTCACCCTGGTCCCCTGAGGGGACGTAAGTGTAATAATTAAGTCTGAGACAAATGTATGTTCCACATCCACGCCAACCCGGACCCCTAAAACAGGGCGGTCATCTGCCACAGTGATCACTGAGGTCACTGTGGGGGTACCCGTGGGGGAAATGGGTATGGGGGTTCCCCCTGCAATCAGGGTCTTACATTCGCTACTGATGGTGCTGAAAGTAGAAAAAGAGGTGAATTCCCCTTCCCCACAAGCACTGACGGGCCTGACCCTCCAATAATAGATCGAATTTACTTCCAATGGGCCAGGCTCGTAGCTGCTGCTATAAATCCGCTGTTGCTGTACGAGGTCGACAAAGGAAGTATCAGTGGCAATTTCCAGATCAAAAGAGGTAACTGACGGATCCCCCAGCCATTGTAATTCAGGGCGCAGGTTGACATCTGTGGCGGCATCCGCAGGTGATATCAGCCTGGGCTGGGGAAGGGAGTCACTGGCCACCGTAAGAAACAGGGGTACGGAGGTACTGGTGCCGCCATCAGTGCCCAATACCTCTATGGCATAGGCTCCCGGGCTAATGGAATCGGTGCCCGACAAAACCAGGCTCACCCGGCTGTCATCCACCTGCACTGTATCGGCAGAAAATTCGGCTACCATTCCTTCCGGTAGGCCCACTACCTCCAAAGCCACCGGCTCTTCAAAGCTTCCAAAGGTCTGGAAGGTAAAATTAAAAATAGCATCCTGAGGCTGGCAGGCCTGAACCTGAAGGTCATCAAAATACAGCAAATAAGGTCGTTCACTCAGGGTGAAATCGGTATCGTTCACAGCGAAATACACATTGTCAGCCGCTTTAACCATGAATCTGCCGAAAGGGTTGGGAACCCGTGGCATCTGGATCTCGGCCTCCCCCGTATTCGGCACATCTTCCGCGATGAGGTAGGGAAAACTCAGGCCTCCGTCTGCTGAGAGGTATATATCCACCAACTGGGTATTAATCGGAGCGCTGCTGGTACCGGACACATCCCAGGTTATTTGCTGCACACTCCCTATATCGTAAACCTCTTCGACATTTTGCGACAGTACCCGGAAGGGACCGGCTTCTTCCTCTACACTGACCCTGGTAAGTTCGGAGCTGACCTGTCCGCCATCCGGAGCGTTATCCCTCACTGTAAGGGCAAAATTAAGGTCCCTTTCCACGGTGGAGACCGTTTCCCAGGCAGATCCGCTGGCAGGGTCGGTCTGTGTCAGGTTCCCGTTCGATACGCGGCTTAAAAGCGGGAAGTACCGCCTGGGCTCGCTTACCGGGGGCCGTGAACGAAAATTTGCCCCGGCCGGGTTTTCTGGTCCGAAGCTCGCCCGGGTCACCACCCCATCGTCAATCTGCTCCCAGGCAAAAGTAAGTTGGTCTTCAGGGTCTGCATCCGTAACCGTGGTCTGCAGAACGAAGGCAGTACCCTTCGGGATTCGGAAATCCGGAACAGGGGTAATTACCGGAGGGGAATTGTCCAGGGGGGTCAGCAGGCCACAGGAGGTCCCCACGACGTACTGGCTAATCTGCAAAATGCTGTAATAGTGAAAATAGTCATCTCCAGCCGATTGTACATCGTCATCCTGAGTTATCCCGGCATATCCCATGATGGTGGATCCACTTCCGGGCTCCGCCTGTACCCCTGTGCCCTCGGACTGAAAAGACCAGGTATGGTTGGCCCCGAACTGGTGCCCCATCTCGTGGGCCACAAAATCGAGATCAAACCGGTCGCCTTCCGGATTAGGGGTGGAGGCAAAGGCACTCCCTTTGCGGTCATCGATGCAAACAGCCCCTATAAATCCGGCATTTCCGTTTTCACCGCCCTGATGAAAAAGGTGCCCGATATCATAGGAGCCCGGTCCTATGACGTTGGTTAGGGTCGTTTGTACCTCTGAGCTTAAATTACCGCCAAAGGGATCTGTGTTCGGGTCTGTGTAAATGACCTGATCGGTTTCCTGGATCAGTTCCAGCCTGATGGCGAGGTCCCTTTCAAAAACCTCATTGATCCTCGTAAGGGTGGCATTGATAGCGGCCAGCGCATCTGCCACCGTGCCCCCGTGGTACTGGGCGTATTCCCCCGTGGTGGCCACTGCGAGCCGGTACGTCCGGAGTTGCTGGTCATCAAAGAGTTTGGCCGCGGAGGCTCCGGGCATGGCTTTTCCCGCCTGTGTTTCCGTTTTGCACTTCCACCCTTCCGGCAATGGTTGTAGTTCATCCCTGGAAAACAACAGGTATGTATCTATGCTCCCCGGGGCCCGCTCCAGATAATGGGTCCTGGAGGTACCCGGTTCCACGATCATTCCCTGCAATCCTTTATGGGAAAGGCTAAACCGGATCTTAGAAGGATCTCCTTCCATACTATACCCAACGTAAGAGCGGATTCCGGGATAGCGACGCTGCAATTCAGCGGACATGACCGAACGTTCCCTTACCCGGTATGAACGGGCAGCGCCAGAAGCATCCGGAAAGGAAAGCACCACTTCGGCCCCTTCCCTTTCCTGAAGTTCCTGCAATTGGTTCCTCAGCTGCGCCTCTCTGAGGACAAAAGCCCGGGCAGCCTGTTGTTTGATCAACTGTCCGGAAAGGGTGCTTTGATTAGGCAGGAGAGCACCGCTTTCCCAGTAAATCCCGGCCTCCTGGGACATTGAATTTAAGCCGAAAAAAAGTAGGGGAATTGAAAGAACAAGACGTAACTTTGTCTGCATCAACCGGCATTTGCTTCGCAAAATAAGCTTTTTTATTATTTTGTCTTCGTGTTAACCGTCCAAGGTCTTTCCAATTACGATAACCCGCAACCCAGTGTAGTGACCATTGGAACTTTCGATGGTGTACACATAGGCCATCGGAAAATCCTGGAACGACTCATCGAGGAGGGCCGGAACCAACAACTTCAAAGTACGCTACTAACGTTCTTCCCCCACCCCCGCATGGTCCTCCAGAAGGACAGCCAGATAAAGCTCCTCAATACCATTGAAGAAAAATCTGCCATCCTCAGCCGCCTCGGACTGGATTGTTTGGTAATACAACCTTTTACGCTGGATTTTTCCAGAAAGTCGGCCACTGAATTCGTACGGGAAATCCTCGTTGGAAAGCTCAGGGTAAAAAAGATCATTATCGGATATGACCATCGGTTCGGAAGGAACCGAAATGCCAATATTCAGGACCTGCAAAGCTTTGGAAGCGTCCTTGAGTTTTCCGTGGAAGAAATCCCAGCTCAGGAAATAGAAGAAGTTTCCGTAAGCTCCACCAAGATCCGAAAGGCCCTTGAGGCCGGAGATCTTGAAACCGCGAATGCCTACCTGGGGTATGAATACATGCTTACCGGCACCGTGGAGGGTGGGAAAAAACTGGGGCGGGATCTCGGGTTTCCAACTGCCAACCTGAGGATTGAAGCCGATTACAAGCTCATCCCGGCAAGCGGGGTCTACGTGGTCCGTAGCCTGGTCGGGGGAAGTCAGGTTTACGGCATGATGAATATTGGCACCAACCCAACGGTGGATGGCAGTCGGCGGCACATTGAAGTACACTTCTTTGACTATGAAGGGGATCTCTACGGGGCGCGCCTGCAGGTGGACCTGCTACGTCGAATCCGCGATGAACGAAAGTTCGATTCCCTGGACGCCCTAAAAAAACAACTCGGCAGAGACCGCCAGCAGGCGAAGGAGTTAATCCGGGGATTATGATCTCAAGACTGCTATTTTCCCGGATTGACAACAGTCCCCTTATTGCTTTCCGGATCCTTTTCGGAATCCTGATCAGCCTGGAAAGCTTCGGAGCCATTCTTACCGGATGGGTGCGCCGTACGATGGTTGAACCGGATTTCACCTTCAGTTTTATCGGATTCGAATGGCTGCAGCCCCTTCCCGGTTCCGGAATGTACTTCTATTTCGCCTTAATGGGGCTGATGGGCATTTTCGTGGCATTGGGATACCGGTACCGCCTGAGCATGATCGTCTTTACCCTGCTCTGGACGGGTTCCTACCTGATGCAAAAAACCGCTTACAACAACCACTACTACCTGCTGGTGCTCATTTCATCGATCATGTGCTTCTTACCGGCGCATCGGGCATATAGCCTGGACAGCAGGAAATACCCGGAACTGCGAAAGGATGACATGCCTGCCCTGGTAAAGTGGGGCATCATCGCCCAGCTTTTTATTGTTTACACCTTCGCAGCCATCGCAAAATTGTATACCGATTGGCTCGATTTTTCCTTTATTTCCCAGTTGATGGAATCCAGGGCAGATTATTTCCTGATCGGACCCTTACTGCAAAAACCATGGGTACATCAGGCCGTGGGTGTATTTGGTATTCTCTTCGATTTTGGGGTGGTGCCCCTGCTGCTGTACAAACCCACGCGAAAATGGGCCTTCGCTGCCTCGGTATTTTTCCACCTGTTCAATTCCCTGGTCTTTCAGATCGGGATCTTCCCGTACCTCTCCCTGGCCTTCACGGTCTTTTTCTATGAACCCGAAACCATTCGGAGCCTGTTTTTCCCCTCCAAGCCCAGGCCCGAACCCACTCATTTTAAAAAACCGGCGTATGCCCCGGCACTACTGGGCGTTCTTTGCCTCTATTTTTGCCTGCAGGTAGCCCTCCCCTTAAGGCACCATTTTATCCAGGGGGATGTGCTCTGGACAGAAGAAGGCCATCGCATGAGCTGGCGGATGATGCTCAGATCCCGCAGCGGCAACCTGACCTTCCGGGTGGTCGATAAGGAATCAGGGGTCGCAGAACGCATCCGGCTGGAGGACTGGCTTTCGGACAAACAGGCCCGAAAGGTACAGGCCTACCCCGATTTCGCCTGGCAATTTGCCCAAAGGCTCAAGAAGCATTACCTGGAAACAGGAAGGAACGTATCGGTCTATGTATCGGGAATGGTCCGGGTCAACCGCCGCAACCTCGCGCCTTTTATCGATCCTGAAACCGACCTGGCTTCAGTTCCCTGGGATCCTTTCCGGCACCATCCGTGGATCCTGCCCTCTCCCTATACCGAACCCGTCCCTTAGCCCTGTAAAAAGGGCCATTGGCTCCTTTTGGCTCTTGCCAAATTGTCCTACCTTTGCAGCCTTAGAGAGGAAATCATATGCTGCCATTACAGTACATTCGGGAAGCATCCGACAGGATTGCCGAAGCCATGGACAAAAGGGGGTTGGATGCCCGACCCATCCTTTCAAAAATCCTCCAGTTGGACCAGGAAAGGAGGGATCTGCAAACCCGCCTTGATCAGACCCTGGCGGAAGCCAACAGGAAATCAAAGGAAATAGGGGTCCTGTTCAAAGCGGGAAAGGGAGCCGAGGCTCAGGTGCTGAAAGAGGAATCCTCCCGCCTGAAAGAAGATTCGAAGGGATTGCAGGAACGCCTCAACCACGCAGCCGAAGCCCTGCAGGAAACCCTCTACCTTTTGCCGAATGTGCCCCACTCTTCTGTCCCTGCCGGACAGGATGAGGCAGACAACGAAGTGGTATTCGAAAAAGGAGCTATTCCAAAACTGCATGAAGATGCACTGCCCCACTGGGAACTCGCCAGGAAATTCGACCTCATCGATTTTGAGCTCGGGGTAAAGATTAGCGGGGCCGGATTTCCCGTTTACAAAGGAAAGGGAGCGCGCCTTCAAAGGGCGCTTATTTCCTACTTTTTGGACCTCAACACCGAAGCCGGGTATCAGGAGGTACAGGTGCCACATCTGGTTAATGAAGCCTCGGGCTACGGGACCGGACAGCTTCCGGACAAGGAGGGGCAGATGTACCATATAGGAGAGGACAACCTCTACCTCATCCCAACAGCCGAAGTTCCTATAACCAACCTTTTCCGGGATGTCATCCTGGAAAAAGGAACGCTTCCTGTAAAATACACGGCCTATTCTCCTTGTTTCCGCAGGGAAGCGGGAAGTTACGGGGCACATGTTCGAGGTCTGAACCGCCTCCACCAGTTCGACAAAGTGGAAATCGTCCGGGTGGAGGAGCCCGAGAATTCCTACGAGGCTCTGGATGCTATGGTGACACACGTCAGCGGGATACTGGATTCCCTGGAACTACCCTACCGCATCCTCCGCCTGTGCGGGGGTGACCTCGGCTTTACGGCCGCGCTGACCTATGATTTCGAGATTTATTCCACGGCCCAGGAGCGCTGGCTGGAGGTGAGTTCCGTCTCTAACTTCGAGGCTTTCCAGGCCAACCGCCTCAAGCTGCGGTACCGGGAGGGATCCGAAAAACCGCAACTGGCCCATACCCTGAACGGGAGTGCTCTTGCCCTTCCCCGCATCCTGGCCGGAATCCTTGAGAATTATCAGGAGTCCGATGGTATCAGGGTTCCGGAGGTTCTGATCCCTTACACGGGCTTCGACCGAATCTCCTGAAAAAGGTCCCAGCCTGAATCTATTTTCAGGCCTTTGGAACTTCTTAACGCTGTAGAGGGCTTCAACTTCTTATCTTTGTTAAAAGGGTAGATTTGAAACGATGGTTCTCCATATGGTTATTCCTTTTGCTGGCATCCCCTCTTATAGGCCAGGAGGATTTCCTGGCCAAGCAGTATTTCAATGACGGGGAATTCGAAAAGGCGGTAGTGTTTTACGAAAAGCTTGTGGCCAGTAATCCCCGCCGGATGGATTACTCGGAACAACTCGTAAAATGCTATCAACAGCTGCAGCAGTACGACACAGCCATTTCCTTTTTACAAAAACGGATCGAAACCGGTTCGGCCCACCCCACCGCCTATATCGACCTGGGATATACCTACCGGCTAAGGGGGGAACCCGAAGAAGCCGAACACTGGTATGAAGAGGCCATGCACCTGTTGGAATCCAATCCGAATTACGGCTACGTCATCGGGTTTAAGTTCCAGCGGTATACCTTGCTGGACTATGCCCTGAAGGCATACCGAAGGGCTATGGAGCTCAACCCCGAACTGGACTACAACACTCAGGTTGCCCGGATTTATGGGGAGCAGGGAGACATTGAAAAGATGTACGAGGCCTATATGGACCTGCTGGCCGAACGACAATCCATAAAACCCAATGTGTTGCGTGTCCTGGACGGGTTTGTCACCCAGGACCCGGAGGCACAAAACAACCTGCTGCTGCGAAAAACACTGCTCATGCGGGCACAGAAAAACCCGGATCCGCTCTGGAATGAATTACTGAGCTGGTTATTTGTCAAACAGGAGCAGTGGAGCAGTGCGCTCACCCAGGAGAAAGCCATTTACAGACGTTCGGAGAGTTCCAACCTGGACCGCATCATCAGCCTGGGCAGGATGGCCGAAGAGGCCCCTGACCTCGAAGCTGCAGAGGCCGCCTTTGAATTCGTTGAACGGGAGAGTGCCGACCCGGTAACACGGCTTAATGCCAGGCTCCATCTGATCGATATTGGGCTACTGAAGGACCCCAACCCGAATCTCGGGAAGACCCGAAAGGCATACGAAGATCTAATACAGCAATACGGGTATCAGGCCAACACCCTGCAATTGCAGATCAGCTATGCGAATTTCCTGACCTTCCGCATGGGAGAAGCCTCAGAGGCCATCCAGATTCTCAAAAAGTGTCTGGATCTCCCCATGTCAAATTACACGGAAGGGTACGTCAAGCTGAACCTGGGGGACATCCTCGTCTACACCCAGCGATTCAACGAGGCGCTCATCAATTTTTCACAGGTTCAGAAAAGGCTTAAAAATGACGTCATGGGGCAGCAGGCCCGCTTCAAGGTAGCCCAGACGAGTTTCTACAAGGGCGATTTTGACTGGGCCCTTACCCAGCTCAAAGTATTGCGCAATTCCACTTCCCAGCTCATCGCCAACGACGCCATGCAGCTCAGCCTGATCATATCCGACAACTCCCTGGAAGACTCGACTCAGACCGCCCTTCGCAAATACGCCCGGGCAGACTTGCTGAGATACCAGCAAAAAAAGGAGGAGGCCCTGATGATCCTGGGAGAGCTGCTCGAACAACACAAGGGAGAGCGAATCGAGGACGAAGCCCTCTTGATGCAGGGGGGGCTTTTGGAAGAGCAGGGGGATTATTCAGGTGCCCGGCTGAGTTACCTTAAGATCATAGAATTCTTTGGACAGGACATCCTCGCAGACGATGCCCACTTTGCCCTGGCTGAATTGTACCGGATCCGCCTGGAGGAACCTGAAAAGGCCATGGAACACTACCGGGAGATCATTTTCAATTTCCAGGACAGCTATTTCTTCCCGCAGGCGAGGAGGCAATTCCGCATCCTGAGGGGAGACCCCGTCAACTAACCGCGAATAAAGACTTCAATAAGATGTTTATTTACAATGTTACCATCAATGTGGAACCCGGGGTCCGGGATGCCTGGCTGGAGTGGATGCAGCAAACCCACATCCCTGAAATGCTGGCAACCGGGAAATTCCAAGAGGCCCGGATTTGTCGCGTCCTGGTGGCCGAGGAAACCGGGGGGTATACCTATGCGGTACAATACCATACCTCAAGCAAGGAGCTGCTGGAGGATTATTACCGGGAAGATGCTGCCCGCATGCGGCAGGACGGATTGGACCGCTTTGGTGAAAAGGTCGTCGCCTTTCGTACCGAACTGGAAATCATAAGCCAGCACTGAGGATGGCGGGAATGGAAAATCTTTTTGTATACGGCACCCTGCTAAAGCCTCAAGTCCGGGAAAGGGTCTTTGGAATGTCCCTCGATGGCTGTCCTGATTCACTGCCGGGATTCAGGAAGGAGGAAGAAATCGTGGCCGGAACCTACCCCGGTATTTTTCCTTCGGACCTGACCTCCTCAGAAGTGTCAGGACTCCTGTTCTCCCTCCCCGGTGATATTCTGGCCCGGGTGGATGCCTATGAAGGAACTATATACTACCGGAAAATTCTCAACCTCAGGTCTGGTAACTCTGCATGGGTGTATCTGCAGGCCGAAAACCGGATCCAATGAGCAAAAGGAGCCGCTCCCGGAAGGACGGGAACCCAAAACCCAGGCATGGAACACAGGATGTGCGGCCCAAAAAGCACCTCGGCCAGCACTTTTTGAAGGATACCTCCATAGCCCGCAAGATTGCAGAGACCCTAACCCTTTCACAAACCAATAACGTGCTGGAGATCGGTCCGGGAACCGGAGTGCTTACACGCCCCCTCCTGGAGCGCCCGGTCCATATTATTGCCGTAGACCTCGACCCGGAATCCGTAACCTATCTCAAAACCAGGTTCCTTCCGGAAGTTTCTCTTCTGAAGCTTCCCTACCACTCTCTGGAAATACGGGAAGCCGACTTCCTCAAGCTGGATCTCGGACCCTTGTTCAACGGGGCCCCCTTCGCAATAACCGGTAACTTTCCCTACAACATTTCCTCCCAGATTGTTTTCAGGCTCCTTGAGGTTAGGGACAGGGTACCTGAGTTCAGCGGCATGTTCCAGAAAGAGGTGGCCGAGAGGATTTGCGCAGGGCCCGGCACAAAGACCTACGGGATTCTGTCGGTTCTTGCACAGGCTTTCTACGAGGCAGAATACTGCTTTTCGGTCCCCCCCGGGGTCTTCCACCCACCTCCGAAAGTAGCTTCCGGGGTCCTTCATCTGGAACGGAGGAAGAACTGGAAACTGGACTGTGACGAAGCCCTGTTTTTCCGGGTGGTGAAAACCGCATTCAACCAAAGGAGAAAAACCCTTCGCAACAGCCTTAAAAGCCTGCAGCTCTCAGATAATCTAAAAGAAGATGCTATCTTTGACCAGCGCCCGGAACAGCTGAGTGTTCCGGAATTCATCAGCCTGTCAAAGAGAATCTCGGATGACACCCTTTAAACTTACCGATGAGCTGCTCACAGAAATAGAACAGCTCATCGAAAACCGCAAGAATCAGACCCTCCGCTCCATGATGGAGGAGTACCACTATGCGGATATTGCCGAGGTGATCGACGAGCTCGACGAGGACCAGGCCACCTACCTCATCAAACTTCTCGACAGTGAGAAAACCTCCGATGTCCTAACCGAATTGGACGAGGATACCCGGGAGGCTATCCTTAGCAACCTGTCGTCCAAGGAGATTGCCGGGGAGCTGGAGGAACTCGACACGGATGACGCCGCGGACATCGTGGCAGAACTGCCCAAGGAGATCGTACAGGAGGTCATCTCGGAAATTACAGACCGGGATCACGCCCGGGACATTGTGGACCTGCTCCGATACGATGAGAATTCTGCAGGGGGGCTAATGGCCAAGGAACTGGTGAAGGTCAACGAAAACTGGACCGTGCTGACCTGTGTGCGGGAGATGCGGCAGCAGGCGGAAAATGTCACCAGGGTGCACTCCATTTATGTGGTGGATAAAGATGGAATCCTAAAGGGCAGGCTTTCACTCAAAGACCTGCTGACAGCCTCCACCAAATCCCATATCCGGGATGTTTACATCCCTAAGGTAGACTCCGTCAACGTAAATGAAAAACCGGAAGAGGTGGCCAAGATCATGTCCAAATACGATTTGGAAGCCATTCCGGTAGTGGATGAGATTGGTCGGCTGGTGGGCCGCATCACCATTGACGATATAGTGGACGTCATTCGTGAAGAGGCCGACAGGGATTACCAGATGGCCGCGGGGATTTCTCAGGACGTAGAAGCCGATGACAGCATCTGGGAACTAACGCGGGCCCGTTTGCCCTGGCTGTTCCTGGGCCTCGTAGGAGGTGTGGGCGCTGCCGGGATCATGGGCGGTTTTGAAACCATGATCAGCAAACATGCCATCCTGTTCTTTTTCACTCCCCTTATTGCGGCTATGGCCGGCAACGTGGGGGTGCAGTCCAGCGCCATCATCGTACAGGGACTCGCAAACGACGATCTGAAGGGCAGTGTCTCCAACCGGTTGCTCAAGGAATTGTTATTGGCCACCCTCAACGGGCTTATCCTGGCAGCTGTCCTTTTGCTGTTTACCTGGGCGTGGAAGGGTAATTTTCCGACCGCACTGGCCATTTCCATTTCCCTGATCGCTGTGATTATCGTTGCCGGGATCGTCGGCACTTTTATTCCCCTCTTTCTTCACAAAAGGGGTATTGACCCGGCAATTGCAACGGGCCCCTTTATCACTACGAGCAATGATATTTTCGGGATCCTGATCTATTTCTGGATCGCCAGGCTCATCCTTCAGATCTGAAGGAAGCTCCAAAAAAATTGCGTACCTTCCAGTTCCGCTAACCCCAAAAACACCTGCCATGTCATTGAGGGTCGCCGTCGTACAGGACCACCCTGTATTTTTCAATAAAAAAGACTCCCTTGAGAAAGTTGAACGCCTGGTCGCGTCCTGTGCCGCCCAGGGCTGCCAACTGGTTCTGTTTCCCGAGTCCTTTATTCCGGGCTATCCCAGGGATTTTGACTTTGGGACGCGGATCGGGGACCGATCTGCATCCGGGAGGGATCTCTACCTGGAATACTACCGGGAAAGCATCGATCCGAACGGACCGGATATTGATTTTCTGGAAAAGGTCGCTGCGAAAAACGCCTGTTACCTCGTGATAGGGGTCACCGAACAGAACCCTGCGAACAACAGCCTTTACTGCAGCATGCTTTATATTTCCCCAACCTCGGGGCTTATGGGAGTTCACCGAAAGATCAAACCCACCGGGCAGGAGCGGGTGATCTGGGCGGAAGCCGGAGGGGAATCCCTGTGTACCTTCGAGACCCCCATCGGCAAATTGGGCGGGCTGATCTGCTGGGAAAATTACATGCCCCTGGCCCGCATGGCCATGTATTCAAAAGGGGTTGAAATTTACCTGGCGCCAACGGCTGATGCGCGTCCGGGCTGGGTGGCAACCATGCAGCACATAGCCCTGGAAGGCCGCTGCTATGTCCTTGCCTGCAATCAGTTTATACAACGGAAGGATTACCCGGAACACTACCAATCTCTTTTGAAAGATGCCCGGGATATTATCTGTGCCGGAGGAAGCGTGATCATCTCTCCTTTCGGGGAGATCCTGGCAGGCCCGCTGAGAGATGAAGCCGGCATCCTGTTTGCCGATCTCGATCTGGATGAAGTGGTCCGCAGCAAACTGGACTTCGATGTCAACGGACATTACCAGCGGAAGGATATCTTTGCATTTGATGTGCACGGCCAGCCACCCATCAATAAGGAAGCTTCCTCAAAAACCAGCCAAAAAACGAAAAAATAAGTTCCCCCGAAGCTCGCATTACATTCCGGGGGGCTCGCTCAGACGGTTCTTACTATGAAAATACTCCACCTGGACATAAACCATCCCCTCCTTGTCGATGAATTCGAAAAGCTGGGGTTTGAAAACGACCTTGACTATACCAGTCCCAGGGAAGAAATTCTCAAAAAAATCGGGGCGTACCAGGGGCTCATCCTTCGCAGCCGGCTCCCGATCGACCGGGAATTCCTGGATCGGGCCTCTTCCCTGCAATTCATCGGTCGCGTGGGTGCCGGGCTGGAAAATATCGATGTGGAATACGCCAGGGACAAAGGGATCTTTCTCGCAGCTGCCCCGGAGGGAAACCGGAACGCAGTGGGAGAACATACCCTGGGCATGCTGTTGTCCCTCTTCAACAAATTACATACTGCCGATACCGAAGTACGCAGGGGCCTTTGGCGCAGGGAGGAGAACCGGGGGCTTGAAATCGAGGGAAAAACCATCGGTATTATAGGATACGGAAACATGGGCAAGGCCTTTGCTTCAAAACTCCGGGGGTTTGACGCGGAAGTGGTCTGTTACGATATCGTCGGAGGCGTTGGCAATGAAGACGCCCGGCAGGTGGGTATTATGGAGTTCCGTAAGAATGTGGATGTGATAAGCCTTCATGTACCCGAAACACCGGAGACTATCGGAATGGTCAATACAACCTTCATCGGCAAAATCCATAAACCCTTCTGGTTGCTGAACACCGCAAGAGGAAAATGCGTAAAAACCGAAGATTTGGTTGCCGCGCTCCAGAGCGGGAAGGTACTCGGGGCCGGACTGGATGTCCTCGAATATGAGAAATCCTCCTTTGAATCCCTCTTCCAGGAAGGAGACCTGCCGCCTGCCTTTAAATACCTTGTCGAGGCTCCCAATGTCCTATTAAGTCCTCATGTAGCTGGCTGGTCCGTGGAAAGCAAGGAGAAGCTGGCCCGAACGATCGTGGAGAAGGTGAAGGCACATTTTTCCTATCTTTAATACAGGTAGTACTCCGATCTCATGCCATGAAATACAACGCCAAAAACCCGGATGATTACCTGTCCCTGTTGCCCGAAGACCGACAGGGCCCTATGCGCAGATTGCGGGAAGTCATCCGCGACCACCTGCCCGCCGGGTTTGAAGAAACCATGAGCTATGGCATGATCGGATTTGTCGTGCCCCATTCCCTGTATCCGGAAGGGTACCACTGCGACCCGAAACTCCCCCTCCCTTTTATAAATATCGCCTCCCAGAAAAATTACATCGCCCTGTACCACAGTGGTATTTACGCAAATCCAACCCTGCACAAGTGGTTCGTGGAAGCATATGCCAAAAAAGGATCTGGAAAGCTGGATATGGGCAAGAGTTGTATCCGATTTAAAAAACCGGAGCTCATCCCCTACGAATTGATTGGGGAGCTGTGTGAAAAGGTTACCGTGGACGACTGGATAACGACCTATGAACGGGCCATAAAGCGACGGGGGTAATCCCTGCCCTGTAATCGAATTTTAGTGCTCCTGCCTATTGGGGGACTGATAACTTAATTTGTTCCTGATTGGAGAATTCAGTGAGGTGCTTTATATTTTGAATGGGGGTGGGGGGCTCCCCAAAAAGGAGTCTCCATCAAAATAACTTCATATTCACCTTATTAAAAACCCGAAAATCATGAAAAAACGCGTCACAGGCCTCGGTGGCTTCTTCTTTAAATCGGATAACCCTACTGGTATAAAAAACTGGTATGCAAAACACCTGGGGCTTCCCGTGGATAAATACGGCTGTACCTTTTGGTGGAAGGACCGGGAGGGTAAGGATTGCAGTACCCACTGGGGGCCGATGAAGGCAGATACCGACTATTTCAACCCAAGTCAAAAGCAATTTATGATGAACTTCCGGGTGGAGAACCTGGAGGAACTCTTGGAGACCCTGAAGGAGGAAGGCGTTGAAATCATCGGGGAGATCGAGTCGTATGACTACGGAAAATTCGGATGGATCATGGACCCGGAGGGAAACAAAATTGAACTTTGGGAGCCCGTGGATAAAGAATTCCAGAAGTAGAAAAAAATTTCTACATTGTAAAGAGCTTTAACCAAAACCCTCCTACATCATGTCCGAAGAAGAAAAAAATCAGGAAAACCAAGACGAGAAAGCCTTCGATAAAGCAAAGAAAAAAGCAAAAGAGTTAAAAGAAGAGGCCAGGGAGAAGGCCGAGGAAATAAAAAAAGAAATAAAAGAAGACACTGAGAAGGTTAAGGAAAAAGCGAGGCAACTAAAGGAAGAGGCCAAGGAAAAGGCCCATGAAGCCAGGGAAAAGGCAGAAAAGTTTAAAGATGAAGTAAAAGAGGATATGGGCGATTTTAAGGAAGAGGCCAAAAAAACCGCAGATGAATTCAGCGAAGGCCTGAAAACAGCGGGGGGAGACAATAAAAAGATCCTTGCTGGCATCCTGGCCATTTTTCTGGGTTGGGCCGGAATTCACAAATTCATCCTTGGGTATCAGAAGGAGGGGATCATTTTACTGGTAGTCTCCGTGATTGGGTTTGTGCTCAGCTGCATTGGCATTGGTGTTTTCCTGGTTTGGGCCACCGGGGTGATTGGCCTGGTGGAAGGGATCATCTACCTGACCAAATCCGATGAGGAATTCTACAACACCTATGAGGTGGGCCGGCGCCCCTGGTTCTGAGAATTTCCGGGCAAGGGCAGCGGAGAGGGATCGCATAGCCCTTGGAGTACCCTAATGAGAGTTGCCGTTGCTCTCGGCCATTTTGCGTTCCAGCTCGGCCTGGAATTCTTCCATAACTGGCTTAACCGTGCTTTCCGGCAGGTCAGAGATCTTAATATACATCAGCCCGTCCACCGCATTGTTGAAGAGAGGGTCCACATTAAAGGCAACCACGCGGGCATTCTGTTTGATGTACTTCTTGATCAGCACCGGCAAGCGTAGGCTTCCCGGCTCCACCTCCTCGATAAGCTTATCGAATTTATTGAGGTCTGCCCGGGTCTCGTCAAAGACGAATTCCTTGTCCGCATCGTTTAATTTTACCTTAAACTCCTTTTTGGGCCTGATGTACTGGGCTACATAAGGGTCCCAGTAGTTGGACTTCATGAATTCTATCATCAGGGATTTCGAGAAGTTGGAAAACTGGTTGCTGATGCTTACCCCCCCTATGAGATACTTGTGTTCCGGATGCCTAAGGGTAGTGTGTACGATACCTTTCCAAAGAAGGAACAGGGGCATGGGCTTTTGCTGGTAATCCTCCACGATGTACGCCCTTCCCATCTCAATAGAGCGGCGCATCATCGGGTACAGTTCAGGTTCGAAGCGAAAGAGTTCCTGAAGGTAAAAACCGTCAATCCCGTATTCCGGGAAGATGTCGGCCCCCAGGCCCATCCGGTATGCTCCCACAATTTGTTTCTCTGTATCGTCCCAGAGGAACAAGTGATGGTAGTAGTCATCGAACCTGTCCAGGTCGATGGACTTGTTGGTCCCCTCCCCTATGGCCCTGAATGTTACTTCCCGCTGTCTGCCGATTTCCTGAAGGATAAACGGCATGTCCTTTTTCTGGGCGAGGAAGACCTCGTAGTTCTTGCTCTGAAGAAGCCGGCAATCCTTCTCCCTCAGTTTTTCGATTTCCCCTTCGATCACCTCGGTCCGGACTGCAGACGCGATGCGCCTCGGGGCTTTAGGGATTTTGATGGTCCCGGGCAACTGGTCTATCAGACGTTCCCTTTCGTACGGGTTTGCCAGGATATAGGTTTTTCTGCGGAGCAACTCGGTGAATTCCTCCAGGGTTTCCTGTTCCTGTTGTACCCCAACCGGAATAGGTTGTCCGATACGGACTTTGATGCTGCGGTTGCGCTGGGTGGCTAATTCCGAAGGCAGTTTTGCCGTCCTGAATATCTCGTGGATACGCGACAACCGGTAAAACAGGCGGCTGTTCCTTGCGTGGAAATAGATGGGCACCACGGGTACCTCAGCCCTGCGGACCAGTTTAAGGGCGGCTTCTTCCCAGGGTTTGTCCACGATCAGGCGGCCATCCCGGTAGGTGGACACCTCTCCTGCAGGAAAGATCCCCAGGGGATGCCCCTCCTGTAAATGGGCCATTGCCTTTTTGAATCCCATGATGGAACTCTGCGCATCCTTCCGGTTCTCAAACGGGTTGACGGGGAGGATGTAAGGCTTCAGGGGGTCGATCCGCTGGAGCAGGAAATTGGCAATAATCTTGTAATCCGACCGCTTCTCTAAAAGGAGCTTAAGAAGCAGAACCCCGTCAATCCCCCCAAGGGGATGGTTGCTGATGGTGATATAGGGTCCTTCCTTGGGAAGGCGCCGGAAATCCTCTTCAGGGATATCAAAATCGATCTCGTAGTAATCCAGTATGGCATCCAGGAATTCGGGCCCGGGCAGGTTTTTGTATTTATTGTAGACCCTGTTGATGCTGCTCATGCTGGTAAGCCGCATCAGGACCCACCCCGCAAACGTGCCCAACGGGCCATATCGGTCCAGCTGGATGGCCCGGGCAACTTCCTTTGCGGTGACTAAGCTCATGAACGGTCTGGTTGTGGAAGGGTAAAGATATGAAAATGCCTTGGCGCCTGGATTATTTTACTACAAGTTGCACGGTTTCCGCACTCCGTTGTTCGAGGAGGACTTCCCTTCCATTCTGAAGGGAGGCAAGGGCTGCGTCATTGAAATGACGTATCGTGTAGAGGGACACCCCTTCCTGGTGAACCACCTTATAACGTCCTTTGAGGTGTTGCAACAAATCGGGAAGGCGGCCGAACCGGTTGTCGAAACAAACAGAAAAGCTGATCGCAGAGTTCTGTATCAGGTCCACCTTCATTTTATGGTCGTGCAGTAGCTTGAAAAGTTCACTGATGTTTTCCTCGACGATAAAAGAAAAATCCAGGGATGAAAGCTTCATCAGTACCTGGTTCTTCTTCAATATAAAACAGGGCGTTTGCGGCTTGATTCCCCTCCCTTTGCCCACGGTAGTGCCTGGATCTTTGGGGTTCAGAAAGGATTTTACCTTCAGGGGGATTTCCTTGCGTTGCAGGGGTTGAAGGGTCTTGGGGTGGATCACAGTGGCGCCGTAGAACGCCAGCTCGATCGCCTCCCGATACGAAATGC
>CBDUBB010000005.1:0-21835 GCA_965365265.1 uncultured Flavobacteriaceae bacterium | reverse complement strand
TAAATCCGCTTTCACTCCACCCGCTGACAAAGGCCCTGAACATGTTCAGATCCAAATGAATCTGCTCCCAGTGGGGGGAAGATTCTGGCAAGGGGTTCAACAGGGTTCGGGCAGCATCCCCGAAATCGTAGAGGAGGTATCCCGGCATAAGGGTATCCAGGTCGATGAGGCAAAGGGCCCTCTCCGTGGCCAGGTCGAACAGGATATTGCTCAGCTTGGTGTCGTTGTGGCAGCTGCGGATCGGAAATTCCGAAAAGGGTAATTCACGGCAGAAAGCGATCAGGTCCTGACTTAAGGCCAGTTCGGATTGAGCTTCCTTAACCCGATCCGCCATTCCTCCGGAAATGGCCTGCTCCAGTTGCCGGGCCCGCAAGGACAGGTCATGGAATCGGGGAAGGGGGGTGTGCAGCTTTTCAACAGGCGCTCCTGAGGCCAGTTGATGGAAGCGTCCCAGGATCCTTCCGGCTTCCCGGCTTATTTCAGGTTTGTCCGTGCTCTCATGGGTGCCGGAGTCCTCTATGTAGTGGAACAAACGCCATAGTTCCCCGGAATCGGTTTCCAGCCAGGGGCTACCTTCAAGGGTGGGTTCCAGCTGCAGGGAAGTATATTCAGGACCTTGCAGAAAAGGGAGCATCATCACGAGATTTTCCATGACCTGCCCCGCCTCCGGAAACACATGGGCATTGATTTTTTGCAGGATATAGGCAGGCCTGCCATTCAGGGTTACCCGATAGGTGTCATTGATGTACCCCTGGGATACCCGTTCCAACCCAGTTTCGCGACTGTCCAGTCCAAAGCGGGCAAGGACAGCAGGGGCATTGGCAGGGGGCATTTCAGGTTGATTTTATGCAGGTTCCCATAGGGGGGAGGGATAGTTTCCTTCCGTGGAGAGGTCCTGCAGGGCCTGAACCGCCAGATCCTTGTCTGCCGCATAGGTAACGCCGAACCACTGGCTTTCCGATGGGATGACTTCCACCTGCGCACTGCCGGTGCGCAGCATGTCCTGAATCACGAACGGCAGGTAGATTTCCCCTTTGGACGGGTCTTCTGCCGTGGCAAGGAATTCCCGGAAATCCGATTCGATCTTCGGGAAAAGGGACGGCTGGCAAACCCAGAAATTCATGCTTACCAGCTCGTTTCCGGTGAAAGTAAGCCCGCTGTCCGCATCCCGGATCTGGCCTTCCCGGTCCTCGATCTCGATACGTTCATCCACGGATACCAGGGAAGAACCTTCCTGAGTGCACACGCCTCGTGAAACGGATCCGTGGGGCGAGAGGGTGTCTTTCAGGGTATAGGCCACCAGTCCGAACGCATCCGTCGCCCTGCTGTCCTGGATAAAAGCCGCCGCCCTTGCATAGGCCTGCTGTCCGTAATAGTCGTCTGCATTGATGGCCACAAAGGGATTTGTAATGACGTTGCGGGCCGTCCAGACCGCATGGGCCGTCCCCCAGGGCTTCGGTCGTTCCCCGGCGAACTGACTGCCTGCAGGCAGGTCGGTGAGTTCCTGGGCAAGCACATCCAGACTTACGTGGGAGGGCAGTCGTTTGCCCAGGTATTCCCTGAGGAATTCCACATTGTCTTTCTGGGTAATAACCACAATGTGGTCAAAGCCATTGGAGACGGCGTCGTAGATACTGAATTCCATCAGGAATTCGCCTTTGGGGCCCAGATCGTCGAATTGCTTTAGTTTGCCGTAGCGGCTTCCTTTACCGGCCGCCATCAGGAGTAAGGTCATTTCAATCTTGTTTTGGGCCCTAAATTAAGGTTTTGAGACCGAAAACCACGAATGAGCAAAGGATTTCCTAACTTCCGATTAGAAAACATAATGCGAATTTAACACTATGCAATCCAGAAGATCCTTCCTTCAGAAAACCGCCCTGGCCACGACAGCCCTAGGCCTTTTCCCGGCTGGTCAGTATGCGTTTAATTCAACCCGGGACACAGCTCCATTACGGGTGGGCCTAATCGGGGTGGGCCTCAGGGGAACCAACCACCTGAACAACCTGTTGCTGCGGGAAGATGTAACGATTGCCGCCCTTTGCGATACGGATCCCTCCCGCCTGGAACTCTGTTCTGAACTCATAGAGAAGGCGGGTAAGCCAAAGGTGCAGACTTTCGGGGATCATCCCTATTCCTACCGGGACCTGCTGGCCCTGGAAAATTTGGATGCGGTGGTGATCTCCACCCCCTGGCAATGGCATACCCCCATGGCGGTGGATGCCATGAAGGCAGGGAAATATACGGGTCTTGAGGTATCCGCGGCAATGACCCTTGAGGAATGCTGGGACCTGGTCAATACCCATGAGAATACCGGGACCCACCTGATGCTGCTGGAAAACGTAAACTACAGAAGGGATATCCTGGCGGTGCTTCGCATGGTGCGGGAAGGTGTTTTCGGGGAACTGGTGCATTTCAGGTGCGGCTATCAGCACGACCTCAGGGAGGTGAAATTCAACAATGGAAAGCAACCCTACGGGGGGGGTGTGGAATTCGGGGAAAAGGCCATTTCAGAGGCGCGCTGGAGGACCGAATATTCGCTGAAACGGAATGCAGACGTATACCCGACTCACGGGCTGGGCCCGGTGGCTGTTATGGCCGACGTGAACCACGGAAACCGGCTCCTGAGCCTTACTTCCAGCGCCACGAAGGCTATCGGACTCCATAACCACATCGTGCAAAAAGGCGGAAAGGACCACCCGAATGCCGCCCTGAAATTCAAACAGGGGGATGTCATTACCACTACCATTGAGACCGCCCGGGGAGAAACCATCATCGTAACCCACGATTGCAACCTCCCGCGTCCCTATTCCCTGGGATTCCGCGTGCAGGGTGCCAATGGCCTGTGGGAGGTAGATGGCAGCCGCATCTATATAGAGGGGAAATCCACCCCCCATCGATGGGATGAAGCCGGCCCCTGGCTGGACCGCTATGATCACCCCCTCTGGCAGAAATACGGGGAGTATGCCTCCGGCTCAGGCCATGGCGGCATGGATTTCTTTGTGTTGCACGCCTTTGTGGAATCTGCAAAAAAAGGAGTTTCACCGCCCATTGATGTGTATGACGCGGCGAGCTGGAGTGCGGTTACGCCCCTTTCCGAGCGTTCCATCGCAGAAAATGGGGCTCCCCAGTTTTTTCCTGACTTCACCCGGGGGAAGTGGATGCAACGCAAGCCCTACGACTGGATCAAGGAAACCTATTGAGGTTTGCATGGCCTTATTCCCGGGCGTTAACGGCGCATAAACCTGATTTATGTCATATGCGGCTCCACCTGTCTGGACTAGATTTGCATTAAACAGCAACAACATGTGTGATCTCGTCCAGAAATACAACGTTCCTGGCCCACGATATACCAGCTATCCCACCGTCCCGTACTGGGATGTGGATTCCTTCTCGGGTAAGAAATGGGAGGAAAGTGTCCGTCGTTCCTTTGAGGAAAGCAATGACAAAACAGGCATCAGTTTGTATATCCACCTGCCTTTTTGCGAAAGCATGTGCACTTTTTGCGGATGCCATAAGCGCATTACGCGCAGGCACAGCGTGGAAGTCCCTTATATCGAGGCCCTCCTGAAGGAATGGGAACTCTATCGCAAGCTTTTCGGCAAGCGTCCGGTAATTCGCGAACTCCACTTTGGCGGGGGTACCCCCACGTTTTTTTCTCCTGAGAACCTGCAGCTTTTACTCAGGGGAATATTCAGGTTTGCAGACCGGGCCCCCGACTGGGAATTCAGTTTCGAGGGACATCCCATGAATACCACCCGGGAACACCTCAGGGTCCTTTACGAGGCAGGCTTCCGAAGGGTCTCCTATGGGGTGCAGGATTACAATGAAACGGTACAACGCGCCATCAACCGTATTCAACCTTTTGAACAGGTGGCCGAAATTACCAGGATTTCCAGGGAAGAGGGATATACCTCGGTAGGTCATGATATCATCTACGGCCTTCCATTCCAGACCACAGCCCACGTGGAGGAAACGCTTCGCAAAACAGCCGAAATCAAACCGGACAGGATCGCATTCTACAGCTATGCCCACGTGCCCTGGCTGAAGGGGATCGGACAACGCGGATTTCGGGAATCCGACCTGCCTACCCCGGATGAAAAACGCCGCCAGTACGGACTTGGGAAGAAAATGCTGATGGAGGCCGGATACAGGGATATCGGCATGGACCACTATGCCCTGCCCACGGATGGCCTTTACCTGGCTTCAAAAACAGGCGGATTGCACCGGAACTTTATGGGATACACGGTTTCGAGGACCCAAATGATGGTCGGCCTGGGCGTCTCGAGTATCAGTGACAGCTGGTATGCCTTTGCCCAGAATGTCAAGAATATCGAAGAATACGAAGAATTGGTTTCCTCCGGTGTCATTCCGGTGTACCGGGGCCACCTGTTAACCGACGAGGATCTCATGATCCGAAAACATATCCTGGACCTGATGTGCAGGTTTGAGACCCCCTGGGAACGGGGCCTGTCACGGGAACGAATCCTCGACATACGGGAACGACTTGAAGAACCCGAGGCAGACGGACTGCTCCAAATGGAGGCAGATCGTCTCCTCGTAACAGAGACCGGACGCGTTTTTATCCGCAATATCTGTATGGCCTTTGACCTGCGTTTGCACAATAAAGCCCCGGAAACCAGGTTATTTTCAATGACGGTCTAACTTAATCCCTTTGCCATGAAAACTATCATCGTACCTGTCGATTTTTCCCAACAATCCGAATACGCGCTTGAAGTAGCTGCTTCACTCGCCAGGAATCATGGGGCCCAGATAATCGTCCTGCATATGCTCGAACTGAATTACGCCATGATCTCATCTTCAGAGGCCTATCATCCGGAACAGACGGTATTCCTTCTGAAAGCTGCAGAAAAGCGCCTGGGGGAATTCCTGAAACAGGAGTATCTGAAAGATGTTAAAATCACCCCTGTCATAAAGCATTACAAGGTCTTTTCAGAAGTGAACGAGATCGCCAAAAAACACAATGCGGACATGATCGTGATGGGTTCCCACGGGACAGATGGTTTGGAAGAAATCTTTATCGGCTCCAACGCCGAGCGCGTGGTCCGGAATTCTGAGGTTCCCGTGATCGTCGTTAAGAAACACAGGCCGAACTTTAAAGTAGAGAACTTTGTTTTTGCCTGCGATCTTCGGGAAGAGACCTTGCCGGCCCTGGAAAAAGCCAGGGATTTTGCCCAAAAAATGGGCGCAAATCTCAAGGTCGTTTATATCAATACCCCGGGAGATCACTTCCTCAGTGAGGGGGATATGAATGAGCAAATATCCAAATTCCTGGACCTCACCAGGTCTGATGTAGATGTCGATAAATATTGTGATTACAGTGTGGAGAGGGGAGTGCTGAACTACAGTGAAAGCACGGGAGCAGACCTGATCGGAATCCCCACTCATGGAAGGAAGGGTATATCCCACTTTTTCATGGGAAGTATCGGGGAGGACATTGCCAACCATTCCACAATCCCGGTGGTCACCTTCAAGATATAGTTTAAGTTGCTGTTTTTGGAAAGGGGAGTTCTGCATCCGGGAGCTCCCCTTTCTTTTTGGAGGAAGTAGTTTTTATCCGAACCGTTCCCGGGCCGCGGCTTCCAGCATTTCGCGGTGGTCCGGATGGGCGATGGATATCAGTGCCCTGGCCCGCTGTTGCAGGTTTTTCCCGAAAAGGTTCACCACGCCGTATTCTGTAGCCACATAATGGACGTGGGCACGTGTGGTTGTGACACCCGCCCCGTGCTTGAGGTAGGGAGTGATTTTGGAGATTCCTTTTGCAGTCACAGAATTGAGGGCGATGATGGGTTTGCCTCCTTTGCTCATGGAGGCGCCCCGGATAAAGTCCATCTGCCCCCCTACGCCGGAATACTGATAACTCCCGATAGTGTCCGCACAAACCTGACCGGTGAGGTCGATTTCAATAGCGCTGTTGATGGCGGTTACCTTGGGGTTGCGGCGGATAAGGGTAGTGTCGTTGGTATAGGCGGCCTCTTTGAAATGGACAATCGGATTGTCGTCCAGGAACTCGTATAACTGTTTAGTCCCGGCGGCAAAGCAGGTGACGATCTTGTTGGTTTTGATTTCTTTCTCTTCCCCCGTGATGACCCCTTTTTCTATCAGGGGCAGCAAGCCGTCTGAGAACATTTCGGTATGTACCCCCAGGCGTTTGTGCCCGTCCAGGTTTTTAAGGACGGCATTGGGGATATTCCCTATTCCCATTTGCAGGGTTGCCCCATCCTCTACGAGGGAGGCCACGTGTTCCCCGATGCGTTCCTCTGTTTCTGAGATTTCGGAGAGGGGGAAGGTGTGGATGGGTTCCGAAATTTCAACCAGGGCATCGATTTGGCTGATATGGATGATCCCGTCCCCATGGGTCCGGGGTACCTGAGGATTCAGCTGGGCGATGACCTTTTTGGCGGTTTGGACGGCGGGAAGGGTGATGTCCACCGAAACACCGAGGGAGCAAAATCCGTGTTTATCCGGAGGGGAAACCTGTACCACGGCAACGTCCAGCGGCAGTAGTTTTCGCCTGAAAAGCAGGTGGATCTCGCTGAGAAAAATGGGGATATAGTCCCCC
This sequence comes from uncultured Flavobacteriaceae bacterium, assembly GCA_965365265.1. Taxonomy (GTDB): domain Bacteria; phylum Bacteroidota; class Bacteroidia; order Flavobacteriales; family Flavobacteriaceae; genus Robiginitalea. The sequence goes on along the minus strand of CBDUBB010000005.1, from coordinate 15,255 downwards.
TGGTTGGTGTTGACGGCTTTGCGGACGTTGGCGCCCACGAAACAGGTATTGATCTTAAAGGACTTGTCGTACGGGGGAAGGGCGTAATTGACAGTTCCGTCTGTGTGAATGGAGATGATCTCCACCTCTTTCAGTTCCCGGTATCGTTCGCATATGGCATTTACCAGGGCATTGGGGGTCATGGCGGCACCCTGTACGAAAACCCTGTCCCCGGATTTCACATAACTGGCAGCCGTCTCGAGGCTTACAATATTCATAGGTGTATTTTCTTATTGGGTTTGATGAGCTTAGGCCCCTGCAGGGGCCTTATTCCCTACCCAGATGTTTGTTGTAGAACTCCCACGCCTTGTGGGCTACGTCCCTGCCGAGTTCCAGGCCGGCAATATTGTCTGCCTGAATATGGTAACCTCCCATGACCCTTGATATCCCTGCCATTTCAGCCGCTTCTGTAAAGGTTGGGAACTTCAGGGTAACCGTATCTCCGTAATGGGCCGGGTCCACTTCCGTCAGGGATCCGGGCACCAGCTGTACCTCTGCGCCAAAATGATCGTCTCCCGTAAACAGGCGCAGGGCTTCGCCACAGGCACCGCTTACGGTGCTGTGCCCTGAGGTATAACTTGGAAAGGGAGGACACAGGAACGTCTCGGGGGAATACGGGCGCCATTGCTTTCCAGGCATGTCGACCATACCCCTTCCGGGCCCTCCCCAGGCTTTGATGACCTGATCCTGATAATAATCGTGTACCAGGGCATAGGGCCTGGCAAAATCATAGTACATTTTGGAGTCCCAGGAAGCGATAAAGGCATCCATGGCAGTGATCTGGTTCAGGAAGTACATCTTGACATCTTCATCCAGGGTATGCTGGTCTCTCCGGGAAACATCCTGGGCGAAATTCAGCCAGTGGCCGGCCTGCTGTACCGATTTGGGGCCATCCCGCATAAACTCCACCAGGGCTTTATCCTCATCCGTCAGGTTTGCCTGCAATTCAATTACCTGTTGTACTTCCCTTTCCAGCTGTTCGGACCCTACCATGGGCGGCGGGCCCGGTCGGAACTGGCTGGCGGAATCGAGAGCAATAGGCGCTACAAGTTGCCAGTAGGGAGTGAGGCAGCCCGGGGCGTATTTTCCACCCTCCTCATCTGCAAAGTACTTTGGCTGCCAGCGGTTGATATCCACATTCTCGTCCGGGGAGTTTACCGGCTGGTATCCCGTATAATCAAAATAAGGCGCCCCCCCGGACCCGGTTTCTTCACCGTACTGGTTGGCCCCGTCTCCTTTCCGGGCCTCGATTACAGCTTTGGCTGCAAGGTTCCCAATTCCGACAGGGCTTGCAGGGTCCATGCTCATATCTTCAGGATCCAGACCCAACCCCATCATAAAGCCCCGGAAAAGCTCGCTGTCTGAATAGTAATATTCGTTCATGGTCCGGTAGGCGGCATAACTGACAGCGATTTCCTTGTTGGAGAGGGTGTGTTCAGAATCGGGCCTTCGCTCAACCCCTTCCAAATACACAGGAATTGCCTGCGCATCGTATCGGGACCACGCATCAAAGACCGCTGTAAAAATAAGGCCCAGATAGCGGGAAGTAACCGTAGGACGGGGTTTGAATCGCTCTGTATCCAGGGCAGTGGCTTCCAGGGCCATATGCCCCCATTTATAGGCGATGTTATCGCTTCCCATGGGCTCCGTAGCCACAGGGGAAGGTTCGGGTCCCCCTTTACACGACAAGAGCAATGCAAAAAGCAGGAACAGCCTCCGGAATTTGTTCATGGCAATAGGTGGTTGTTTGATTTCAGGGCGCAAAGGTATTTATTTTAAGGGTGACATTCCATAGTTGTAGTGATCTGATCCTTCGGGGCCTGGGGTGAAATATAAGGGATGCCCAGGCCCATTCCCCTCAGGATGAATAAGAGTCCAATCAGGATCACAAAGACGGGAATCAATTTGCGGACTGCGGGCAACCAGCGGCCTTTGAGAACCCCGCTCATCAGGGCTGCCCCGCTCATCAGGGGGACGGTGCCCAGGCCGAATACCATCATGTAAAGACCGCCAAGGGGGGCAGAAGCCATAGCCATGGCCCCGACCAGCGCCATATAAACCAGGCCGCAGGGGAGGAATCCGTTCAGGAATCCGATACTCAGAAAGGCATCGGGATTTCCTCCTTTGAGTTTGGTTCCCAGGGCAGACTGGAGTCTGCCCAGCAGCCGGTATAATGGCCGGGTGAACTTCCATTTGCGGAAGGTTCGCCCCGGGATCAGTACCAGCAGGATCATGACCAGGCCGAGTCCGATAGACAATTTTTGCTGGAATCCGAAAAGGTAGAGCCCTTTTCCTATAAGCCCGAAGACCAGGCCGATCAACCCGTAGGCAAAAAGGCGACCCAGGTGATAAAGGCCCAGCTGGGTCCACTGCCTGGCAGCGTTCCGACGGTTCAGCGGGAGCATAAAGGCGATGGGCCCACACATCCCGATGCAGTGCAGGCTTCCCAGTAATCCCAGAACCAAAGCTGTCCCCAGCATGCTTCTTTGCTTTTATTCGTTATTCATTTCAAACCGACCCCGTCATTTCAAAGGAGCCCCGATAGCTATCGGGGGACTGAGAAATCTCACGAATGATGTGCAGAACCCACTTGATGAGATTTCTCACGCTCACTCCGTTTGGTTCGAAATGACGCGTTCTTCACTGCCCACTGCCCACTGCCTACTATCAATAGGTCATCCTGCTCCGGTAGAGGTACGGTTTTCCCTCATAGGTCCAGTAGACCCGAATGTCCCAGCGACCATCCAACAAGCGACTCTTGGGTATGAGCAAATGTTTATTGGATATTTGTATTGGAGTTTCAAAATCCAATTGCTTATTGGATGGCCTGTAAAGGGACACAGTACCTCTTATTTTTTCAGGGTCCATAAACCCGGGGAACTCGATCTCAAGTCCTTTATCCGTGATCGTTGCCGTTACCCCTCCTTCGAATTCTTCGAGATTTCGGGCTGCATCCAGGTCTTCCTGGTATTTGAGTTCCTTCCTGTAGTAATCCTCGGTTACCAGGTCGTGGTTGGAAGCCGGGTCCCGGGTGGAGAGTACTACGAAGTACATAATGAATGCAATGAAGGCCACAAAAGCCAGAACAATACCGGTTCCCCAATTAAATTTCATAGTTGTTCGCTATCTGTATGAACGGGGCGCCAGAAAGCGCGCCGTTGCCGTTTCTATTAGTTCATCCCCGCTGTAGACCCCGATCTTCAGCTTGTCCTTGTCTCCGTTAAGCGCTTCATTGCTGATATCGATATACAAGGTTCCTTCTGTGAGTTTTTGTGCCGGCACCTCGAAACCGTCCCCTTTGATAAAGTAGATGGACCCCTCGTGAGACTCCAGTTTAAAATGGATATCCGGAATTTCCCGACTGGTCTTGTTGATCAGTTTATAGGAGTAGAAGTTTCTGATTATGTTATTTTCCTTTCGCTCGTAAAGCTGTCCGGGAAGGCGCAGGATTGTGGCCTCCACTTCATTCCTCAAAAACAACATGCCGATAAGCACGCTTATCAATACAGCCAGCACGGCCGTGTATCCCTTCATACGGGGTGTAAACCGGAAGGGCTCCTTCTCGGCTATCTCGGCCTCGCTGGCGTAGCGGATCAACCCTTTGGGAAGGTTTACCTTCTCCATGATGGTATCGCACTCGTCAATACAGGCGGTGCAGTTCACGCATTCGAGTTGTGTCCCGTTGCGTATGTCGATTCCCGTGGGGCACACGTGCACGCATTGCTTGCAATCGATGCAGTCGCCGTATCCCTGGGCGGCCCGGTCTTCCCCTTTGCGGAACTTTTTGCGTCCTTTTTCGCCTTCACCTCGTTTGTAATCATAGGCGACTATCACGGATTTGTTATCCAGGAGAACCCCCTGCATCCGCCCATACGGACAGGCAATAATACATACCTGCTCCCGGAACCAGGTAAAGACAAAATAAAATGCCCCTGTAAAGATAAGCAGGGCCATCAGGGTGCCCATATGCCGGGAAGGGCCGTCTGTAACGTATTGAATCAGCTGGTCACTTCCAATCAGGTAGGCCAGGAATACATTGGCTATCGCGAAGGAGATAATAAAAAATATAGCCCATTTTAAAAGCCGTTTCCGGATTTTTTCCCCATTCCAGGGTTGTTTGGCCAGACGCATCTGAGCGCCACGGTCTCCGTCGATCCAGTATTCGATCCTCCGGAACACCATTTCCATAAAAATCGTCTGCGGACACATCCATCCGCAGAAAATCCTTCCGAATGCCACGGTGAACAGGGCGATGAAAATCACCCCGATGATCATGGAGATCACAAAAAGGTGGAAGTCCTGAGGCCAGAAAGGAAAGCCAAAGATATTGAACCGCCGTTCCAGGACGTTGAACATCAGGAACTGATTGCCACCCACCTTGATAAAGGGAGCCGAAAACAGGAATGCGAGCAGCAGGTAACTCACCCATTTCCTGTAGGTATAGTACCGGCCACTGGGTTTCTTGGGAAAAACCCAGGCCCTTTTACCTTCTTCACTGATAGTGGCAATCGAGTCTCTGAAGTTCTCCTGCTCTTCCATAGCTTTTGGGGTCCAATAAGGTCTGCCGGAGGAAGTTTACTCTCCTTCCAGCGGATTTGAGGTTTCGTTCTCCATGATGACTTCCACGCCGGTGGAATCGACCTCTACCTCAACCTCGTCTACCGGGGCGTCCGGGTCTATCCAGATTTCCCCTTCAGGGTCTTTCGGATTGGCCGGCGTAGTCCCGTGCATGCTCAGGACGTAGCTGGCTACCTGGGCAATTTCACTTGGTTTGAGGTTTGTTTTCCAGGCCACCATCCCCTTGCCGGCACGGCCGCCTTCTGAAATGGTTTGAAAGACATTTTTGATGCCCCCGCCCAGGATCCAGTAATCGTCGGTCAGGTTCGGTCCGATACCGCCTCCTCCGTCATTCATGTGGCAAACCGCACAATTGCCCGTGAAGATGGCTTCCCCGGCATTTAGGTCGGAGGCCTCGGTGAGCAATTCCACCGTGTTGACATCCACAAGGTCCTTGGCCGTTTTCTTGTATTCTTCTATGGCGATTCGCGCTGCTGCCATTTCCTGCTCGAACTCCAAATCCTGGTCATAGTCATTGAAAACATGGAAACGCGCCAGATATACCACCCCAAAGATGATGGTGATGTAAAAAAGGTACACCCACCAGGGAGGGAGCCGGTTGTCCAGTTCCTTGATCCCGTCGTAGTTGTGGTCCAGGATGATTTCCCCTTCTTCCTCGATGGGCCGCGTGCCGAGCAGTTTCTGGTACATCTTTTTGCCCCATTTCCACTCCCAGCCTTGGGCCTTGGAAGCGAGGTAGCGTTCCTTGGCTTCCTCGGAAAGGGTCTGGTACATGATGTTCTCAATCGATTTCAGGATCAGTTCAATGGCTATCAGCAATAACAGCACCAGCAACAGGAAGTATTGCGTCATCGGATAGGCGATAAAGGCCGGCTGGTCTCCTGAGTCTATGAAATACTCCATCAACGCGAAGATGGCGAAGAACAGCAGCGGTACCCGTATCCACCAGGGGGTTGAATTTCTCATTGGTCTAAAGGTTTAGGTTGTTGGTCATCTAGTGGCAGTTCTTTCATCTCTTTGACACGTTCCTTGGAGGTGGTCAGTACCCACCAGAACAGGAGGGCAAAAAAGACAAAGAATATGAGCAGGGAGATCATAGGGTAGGTGGCTACCCCTTCAATGGTCTCCAAATGGCTTTTGACAATTTTCATCATGGCTTACGGATTTTCAGATGCGACTTCAGAACTCTGCTCAATCTTGATATCAGTACCCAGGCGTTGCAGGTATGCAATCAGGGCGACGATTTCCCGGTCACGCATCTGGACGAAATTTTGCCCACTTTCCTGGGCCTGTTGCTTTTCTTCCTCGTAGCTACGGGCGAATTCCGGATCTGCATACAGGTTTTTCTCGATTTGGGTCGCCTGGGCTTCCATGGACGCCTGAGCCCCTTCGATATCTTCTTCTGTATAGGGAACCCCGAGGGTTACCATCGTCCTCATTTTAGCCTGTATCTCACTTCGGTCGTGCTCATTGCGGATCAGCCACTGATAGGCCGGCATGATGGATCCTGAAGAGGTGCTCTGTGGATCGTACATATGGTTGAGGTGCCAGTTGTCCGAGTATTTGCCTCCCACCCGGAGCAGGTCGGGCCCGGTGCGTTTACTACCCCAGAGGAAGGGGTGGTCATAGACGAATTCCCCGGCCTTGGCGTATTCCCCGTACCGTTCCACTTCGCTTCGGAAGGGACGGATCATCTGGGAGTGGCAGCTGACGCAGCCTTCACGTATATAGAGGTCACGACCCTCGAGTTCAAGTGGAGTGTAAGGTTTGACGCTGGTGATGGTGGGGATGTTGGACTCCACCAGTAGGGTCGGGATGATCTGTACGACCCCCCCTATAAGGATGGCCACTGTGGCGAGGAGGGCGAGCTGTATGGGCCTGCGCTCCAGCCAGGTGTGGTACTTCTCTCCTGCCGTCCTCCTTGCGCTGACACGCGTGAGGGCCGGGGCCTCGGCCAGTTCATCCTCCACCTTGCTTCCGGAGCGGATGGTAGCGATGATGTTATAAATCATTACAAACAGCCCTACCAGGTAGAGCGTACCGCCGATGGCACGCATCCAGTACATGGGCAGAATCTCGTTGACGGTCTCCAGGAAGTTTCCATAGACCAGGGTTCCGTCCGGATTGAATTCCTTCCACATCAGGGCCTGTGTAAATCCGGAGACGTACATCGGCAGGGCGTACAACACAATCCCCAGGGTGCCGATCCAGAAGTGGAAGTTCGCCAGTGGCGTGGAATGCAGCCGGGTCTTGAACATTTTGGGCACCAGCCAGTAGATCATCCCAAAGGTGAGGAAGCCATTCCACGCAAGGGCGCCCACGTGAACGTGGGCGATGATCCAGTCACTGAAGTGGGCGATGGCATTGATGTTTTTCAGGGAAAGCATGGGCCCTTCAAAGGTGGCCATTCCGTACCCGGTAATGGCGACCACCATAAATTTTAGCACAGGGCTCGTGCGCACCTTATCCCAGGCGCCACGAAGGGTGAGCAACCCATTGATCATACCTCCCCAGGAAGGGGCGATCAGCATGACGGAAAAAGTTACCCCGAGGTTTTGTGCCCAGTCCGGAAGGGCCGAGTACAACAGGTGGTGCGGCCCGGCCCAGATATAGATAAAAATCAGGGACCAGAAGTGCACGATCGAAAGCCTGTAGGAATAAATCGGGCGGTTGGCCGCCTTGGGCACGAAATAGTACATGAGCCCCAGGAACGGCGTGGTCAGGAAAAAGGCCACCGCATTGTGGCCGTACCACCACTGAACAAGAGCATCCTGTACCCCGGCGTATACCGAATAGCTTTTCATGGCATTTACCGGAAGCTCAAGGCTGTTGAAAATATGGAGTACTGCCACTGTGATGATTGTGGCCAGGTAGAACCAGATTGCCACATAGAGGTGTCGTTGACGCCTCTTCAGCAGGGTGCCTATGAAGTTCCACCCAAAGACTACCCAAACCAGGGCGATGGCGATGTCGATGGGCCATTCCAGTTCCGCATATTCTTTTGACGTGGTGTACCCCAGGGGCAGGGTAATGGCGGCCGCTACAATAATGGCCTGCCAGCCCCAAAAATTGAAATTACTCATCCAATCGCTGAACATCCGTGCTTTCAGAAGCCGCTGGGTGGAGTAGTACACCCCGGCAAAAAGGGCATTGCCCACAAAGGCGAAGATCACCGCATTGGTGTGCAATGGGCGAAGGCGGCCGAAGCTCAGCCAGGATATGCCGTCCGTCATGTTTGGAAAGAGGAACATGAAAGCCAGTAGCAGCCCTACCAGCATTCCGACGACCCCCCAGAGCAGGGTAGCGTACAGAAACTTCTGTACGATTTTGTTGTCATAGTGAAATTGCTGCATCTCCATAGATCGAAATTTAAGTTGGTTTATCCAGTTGGTTGATAGTATTCTCATCAGGGTCCTTCTTGAGCACCTCATCGTCAAACAGCATGCGTACAGAAGGGGTGTAGGAATCGTCGTACTGACCTTTCCTCACAGAAACAACAAAGGCTACAAAGAAGATTAGGGCTACCAGGATGCTGATAGCCAGTAACATATAAATCACGCTCATACCCAGGCGGAATTTGGGTGTAAAACTAGTTTTCGCTCCATGTGTAAAACATGATAATTGTCAGGGTTCATCATTTATTCAATTTTTTTTCCGATCCAGTTGGTGGCTGCCGTGGTAAAGGCGACAATGCTGATGGAACTCAGGGGCATCAGGATAGCCGCAATGACCGGTTCCAGCTGGCCAGTTACCGCGAAGTAAAGTCCGACCAGGTTATAGAGCAGCGAAAATGCGAAACTCATATAAATGATCTTCATCGCCTTTCGTGTGGTATTCAGTAAAAGGTGCAGCTTTGAAAACTGACGTCCGTCGAGTATGGCGTCGCATGCAGGGGTGAAGAGGTGGGCATCCTCACTGACCGCGATCCCCACCTCACTTTGGGCGAGGGCACCGGCATCGTTGAGGCCGTCACCTACCATAAGGACCTGTTTCCCCTCCCGTTGCAGCCCACGCACAAACTCCAGTTTTTCCAGGGGTTTCTGATTGAAATACATCGGGGTAAGGGGGGGCAGCAGCTCCTCCAGCCAGGCCTTTTCGGATTCGTTGTCCCCTGAGAGAACAGCCAGGTCATACTCCTTATCCATGCGTTCAAACAGTTTTCCGGCTCCATCGCGGTAGCCGTTCTGAATCGTAAACCGACCCTTATAAGTGTCATTTGAACTCACGTGTACTTCCGATCCGGAAGCCTCTTTTTCCTGTTTCCCCCTCACAAAACTGCTCGACCCCACCCGGATGTGCTGGTCGGCCAAACGGCCTTCCAGCCCCGCGCCAAGGTGCTCTTCAAAGTCATCCAGCGGGACGATGTTGTACGGGGCCAGTTCGCGATACAGGGCCTGGCTCAGGGGGTGTCCGGAGGCGCGTAAGGTGTTTTTGAGCACGGCTGCCTCTGCTTCCGTGAGTTCAATACCGGTATAGCGGATGCTGTTTTTGCCAGAGGTGGTAATCGTCCCGGTCTTATCGAAAATGGCGGTATCCACCATGGACATCCGTTCCAGGCTTTCTGTATCTTTTACATAGAAGCCTTTTTTTCCGAAGATCCGCAGGAGGTTCCCCAGGGTAAAGGGTGCCGCCAGGGCAATAGCACAGGGGCATGCGATAATCAGTACGGCGGTCAGCACGTTTAGGGCATGGGAAGGATCGATCCAAAGCCAGATGGCTGCTGAGGTAAATGCTATGGTGAGGACTGCCAGGGTAAACCGCTTCCCGATCCGGTCTGTCAGCGTGCGAAATGCGGTTTTCGGGCTTTTTGAAAAGGCGGAATCACTCCACAATTCCGTCAGGTAGCTCTGGGAGACAGGCTTTAATACCTCGATCTCGATCGCCCCTTTCAATTGTTTTCCCCCTGCATAGAGCCGGTCCCCGCTTTCCTTGTGAACAGGACGGGCCTCCCCGGTCACAAAGCTGTAGTCAATTTCACCACTGCCGCGCAGCAAAATCGAATCGGCCGGGATCAGGGAGCCGCTTCGGATCAGTAGCCGATCGCCTTTCCCCACCTCATAAACCGGGATGTTTTCCTCTTTTCCATCCCTTGGAATCCGGGTTACGGCTATGGGGAAATAAGAACGATAGTCCCTTTCAAAAGAGAGAAATGAATAGGTGCGCTGTTGGAAGAATTTCCCGAGCAACAGGAAAAAAACCAGGCCGGAAAGGCTGTCGAAGAACCCCTGTCCGAGGTCGAGGGTAATCTCCACGGTACTTCGGATGAAAAGCACCAGGATCCCCAGGGCAATGGGAACATCTATGTTGAGGAGTCCGGAGCGAAGCCCCTTGTAGGCCGAGACGAGATAGCCGGATCCGGAATAGAACACCACGGGCAGGGAGAAGGAAAACATGATCCAGCGGAAAAGGCCCTTATACTGCTCCAGCCAGTACTCCCCGCTTTCAAAATATTCCGGGAAGGACAGGAACATGATGTTCCCAAATGCGAATCCGGCCACCCCGAGCTGGTAGATCAGCCTGCGGTCTACCTTCCTTGAGGTTCCGTCGTATTGTTCCAGGGTGATGGACGGTTCATACCCGATGGTGCTCAATAGGCTAACCAGTTCCTTGAGGCTGATTTTGTCCGGATTGAAATGAATCCTGGCTTCCTTGCGCGGAAAGTCCACCTGGCTGCTGTAGACTCCCGGATTAAGCCGGTGCAGGTTTTCGAGGATCCAGATACAGGAACTGCAATGTATTTGTGGGATGCTGAAGGTAATTACCTGGTGGGTGCCATCCTGAAATTCCAGCAGGCGCTCTGCGATAAGCGGATCGTCCAGAAAGTCAAATTTTCCCTGGGCGGGGATGGGTGAGTTGCCCGGTGCACCTTCCAGTTCATAGTAATAGTCCAGGTCGTTTGCCTTAAAAATCTCATAGACTGTCTTGCAGCCGTTGCAGCAGAAGGACTTATCGTCGAAAAGAACCTCTTCTAAGTCACAGGGGGACCCACAATGAAAGCAAGTAGTTCCTGGCATTGGTGATGGTTGTCAGTCGTGAATTTAAAAATTTTACAATTGGAGGCAAAGGTGTCCTAATGTTAAAGCCGAAAATATGACGCCTGTCAGTTTTTACAGGATTTAAAAATTGACTACTTTTATTATGGATTTTTTCTAAACTATATGGACGAACGATGTGAAAACTGCATTGTCCGAAAGTTCAACGCCTTACGGGCTATGAGCAAGGAAGAACTGAAGGCTGTTTCAGACTCTAAGGTCACCCGGAAATTGAAGAAAGGAGAGATGATCTTCGATGAAGGTGAAAAACTCAATGGGGTTTACTGCGTTCGGGGCGGTGTATCCAAGCTAGCCAAGCTCAGCTCAAACGGGAAGGATCAAATCGTGAAACTGGCTTCAAAGGGTGAAGTTCTCGGAGACCGGTCAGTGATCGCCGAAGAGAGCTCCAATTTAAGTGCCACGGCGGTTAGCGATATGGAGGTTTGTTTTATCCCCAAGGAAGCTATCGTAAGTACCCTCCACAAAAACCCCGATTTTACCTATGAGGTTCTCCGGCATATGGCCCATGACCTCAAAGAGGCAGATGACGTTATAGTCAATATGTCTCAGAAATCCGTAAAACAGCGAATAGCCGAGGCCCTCCTCTATATGAAAAACCATTTTGGCGAGGATGCCGATGGATTCCTTACTCTGGTCCTGTCGAGGGAGGACATCGCCAATGTCGTGGGTACCGCCACCGAATCCTGTATCCGGATACTTTCGGAGTTCAGGAAAGAGGGCTATATCAAGACCTCCGGAAAGCGAATGGCCATAAAAGAGGAGCAGAAACTCCAGGATTTGGTAGACGGTTTTAGTTCTTAAAAAACTGAAAATCAAATCATTACACTTCAAATTTTTTTTTGAAAAGCTGACCAAAATCATAATTTCGGCCCTTTTGTGGTTCTATCTTTACCTCCGTAGAATCATAAGAGTATGCAGCACATCCTACTCCCCACAGACTTTTCCAAGGCGGCTCAGAATGCTGTAGACTATGCATTCTCTCTTTTTAATGGGAGTACCTGTGCCTTCCATTTCCTCAACACATATACCCCCGATTTCATCCACAGTCGTGTGATGGCACTGGCCAGCACCGGTAGCCCTGAGGAGGATGCCATGCAGGTCGCTTCGGAGGAAGGTCTTCGAAACCTGATAGACTCCCTGGCCGATCAATATCCGGATTCCGGATTTGAATACAATACCGTGTCCTCCTTCAACCTGTTGACTGAAGAAATCAGGGAGCAGGTGGAATTACACAATATTGACCTTATTGTTTCCGGCACTACGGGGGCTTCCGGCCTTAAGGAAGTATTTTTGGGCAGCAATACGGTCCGTATTCTGCGGACTGCCTCCGAAACCCCGGTCCTGGTAATTCCCCAGGAGGCCCGCTTCAGGGAAAAAGCCCGTATTGCACTGGTTACGGATTTTTGCAGTCCTTATTCGGCTCCCCAAATTGAAAGCATCCTTCAGTTCCAAAAATGCCTGGAGGGATCCCTGGAAGTGATGCATATCGGGAATCTTGAAGGCCTTACTGCGTTTCAGGAGCTCCACAAGCACCAGCTTTTCCTGGAACTGGAGCGCTTTGAGCCCAAAATGCGATGGACATGGCCTCAGGCCAGCAAGGCGCAGGTGATTCAGAACTATTTGAAGGACGAAGCCATCGATATGCTGATCATGATCCGCAACGAGCGCCATCTGGTAGACGAGTGGTTGCGTGAGCCCGTGGTTAAAAAAGTCGCTTTCCACACCCGTATCCCCATGCTGGTCTTGCCGGCTGCAAAAAGTGAGTAGAAGGTTTTATATGGCTATTCCCTGGAGATTGGCCGGTCTTCGTAGAAATCCTCAAAGGTTTTCGAGGTTTTGTAATTATCCGTAAGTACTTTATAGACCATGAGTAATACAAGGCCCTGACCCAGTATGGTAGCATAAAAAATCCAGTTGAATGCCAGGTTCATGCTGGCGGCGATCGTGAGGATCAGCAGGAAGAAGGTGGTGATCACCACCCAGTTCATAGCAGAAATTTTCATTTTTTATTTGCAAAATATGGATTCCTCCAGCGTTTCCCTGTTAAAGGACTTATAAACCCCAAAGGCAGGACCTCAGTGGCAAATGGAATTTAGGGCAAATCTCCCTGATATTTAAAAACCTTTCCTATCTTTGCAGTGTTGTGTTGTGTTTTCCGAAAGGGAAACAAGGTCAGCGACTCAGTGTCGCACCAATGAAAGGCTTTCCGTAAAGGGAGGCTTTTTTTGTGTCATAGCGTCTGGAATCCTAACCTTCCTGATAACTGCCCTTCCCCTGTGGTTTTGCCGGAGCAAAGGCAGGACAGTCTGCTGCCTGCTGCACATTTCCCTATGCCCCTAAATTGTCGTATTTTTAGGGTGTAAAATCAAGCATCAATTTTATGCCACTCTATCATAAACTCGGGAAAATTCCCCATAAACGCCACACGACGTTCCGCAAGGATGACGGAAGCCTTTATTACGAACAATTGTTCGGTACCATCGGATTTGACGGAATGTCCTCCCTGATGTATCATGTCCACCGGCCTACCCAGGTAAAGGAAGTCGGGAAAACCCTGGATATTGCCCCCAGGGCTGCAGTGGAATACAATATTCATTCACGCCTGTTGAAGGGACTGGAATTGCCCCCGAAAAAGGACTTTCTGGAAAGCAGGACGGTGATATTGTTCAACGGGGATGCGCATATTTCCCTGGCGGCACCCCAGGAGTCTCTGACGGACTACTTCTACAAGAATGCGGATGCAGACGAACTCCTTTTTGTTCATGAAGGCTCCGGTGTACTGAAAACACTGCTGGGTGAGATTCCCTTCGAATACGGGGATTACCTGCTGATTCCCAGGGGCATGATCTACCAGATCCATTTTGACGGCCCGGACAACCGGTTGTTCATTGTGGAATCCTACCACCCCGTATACACACCAAAACGATATCGAAACTGGTTTGGACAACACCTTGAGCATTCACCTTTCTGCGAGAGGGATTTCAAACTCCCGCAGAACCTGCAGACCCATGATGAAACGGGGGATTTCCTGATCAAGGTTAAAAAACAGGGACAGCTCCACCACCTGGTCTATGCGTCCCACCCATTCGATGTGGTTGGCTGGGACGGCTACAATTACCCCTATGGATTTTCCATCCATGATTTTGAGCCTATAACGGGTAGGGTGCACCAGCCGCCTCCCGTTCACCAAACCTTCGAGACCAGTGCTTTTGTGGTCTGTTCCTTTGTTCCCAGGCTCTACGACTATCACCCGGAGGCGATTCCCGCGCCTTATAACCATTCCAACATAGATTCAGATGAGGTACTCTACTATGTGGATGGGGATTTTATGAGCCGCAAGGGTATTGACAGGGGGTATATTTCCCTCCACCCTGCTGGAATCCCACACGGCCCGCACCCGGGCACCTATGAGGCAAGCATCGGCAAAAAGGGCACGGAAGAGCTGGCCGTAATGGTAGACACCTTCAGGCCCCTGCAGGTGACCGAGGCCGCCCTCAAACTCGATAAGGGGGACTATTACCGCTCCTGGTTAGAATAAGCCGGGAAAGTGAAGAACCCTGTGGACCAGGCTGGCAGCGAGTACAGCGGTTTGCCCGTCCCGGTCGTGGGATGGGTTTAGTTCTGCAATATCCATACTAAGTAATTTCCCGCTGCCGAGGAGGACCTCCAGACATGGGATCATGACTTCAGGGTAAAACCCCATGGGAGAGGCCGCGCTTACTCCAGGGGCATAGGCCGATGAAAATCCATCCAGGTCGATGGTCAGGTAAACCGCGTCCAGGGGTTCCAGAAATTGGACAATGCGCTCCAGAACCTGGTCGAGCTTATGGCCCTCCAGCTCTTCCCGCTCCACGATCATGACGCCGAGGGAGGTGGCCCTGTCCCATAGTTCCTGGGCGTTTGCGTCCCTGCGGGCCCCTACACAGCCGTAATGGAACTCCCTTCCCTGCGCCTCGCAAAGATGGGCGATTTGAAGGAACGGACTGCCTGAGTGCGGCCGGGGCAGGGGAGTGCGAAGGTCCAGATGGGCGTCGAAATTCAGGACCCCGATGTTGGTTTCAGGTCCTGTGGCCCTGCATAGTCCGAGGAAATGTGCATAGGCAATGTCGTGCCCTCCTCCAATGGCCAGCGGGAAATAGCCGCTGCCCACCAGCTGGTTTATGGCCTGAGAAAACTCCTGTTGAAGTGTTTCCAGGTCCCCGTCCTCACAGGCCATATCGCCGGCATCCCACAATAACGAGCCTTCACGCAGCAAAGGCAATTTTCCAAGGGCACCTCGCAACGCCTGTGGACCGTTTTTGGCACCCGGCCGCCCCAGGTTCCGGACGACCCCTTCATCACAGGCGTACCCCAAAAGAACGGGGGTAGGGGATTCCTGTTTGGGGAGGTCTCCGGCTGAAAGGTCCAGCAGGCGGATATTTTCATGCAAATAGGCCCTGTCTGGAGAAGGGCGACCTTTGCAAGAAGTGTGGCCTCCACAAGTCCATGTGCAAGTGCGGCATGGCCAAGGGTGCCATGTGCAAGTGTGGCATGAAGAAGTCCGAGTGTGTATGCAAAGAAGAAGATATGGTTTGCGAGAAGTGTG
>CBDUBB010000004.1:0-21985 GCA_965365265.1 uncultured Flavobacteriaceae bacterium | reverse complement strand
CATTATGGCTTTCCAGGCTGCCCAGAAAGGATAGTTTTCTCGTTTCACCATCCAAACGCAGGTCTGCTGAGGAAAGTTCCACCGATGCTATATCCTTCAGGTCAATTTCGGTTTCCGCCATAATTCCATACCGGAGAATCAGTCGGTCACCCTGAATTACGATGGGTCTTTTCCCCATGGATTTAAGGAACCCAAAAAGCTGGAGGCCTGAATAAATGCTGATAGCCGTTAGGATCCAGGCGGCCATATAGCTCCATTTCATGAGCAAGATGTGAAATACAACGGTCTCTATGGCCACTATGAAGATAATTGCCGCCAGTAATGAGACTGACCCGCTGTCCCTGTGGTATGAAAACTCATTTTCTCTCAGTTTCCGCCTTTTCCAGTAGACAAAGCCATAGTAGAATACTGCGATTTCGGTTGCCACTGGCATTACCAAGCCTTTGGGAAGAAACTGCTCACAGGTCTTCTTGAGGGTCGTAAAAAAATCTGGGGATTCCCCGGAGTTTAACCTGAATCGTTTGATAGCCTGCCTTAGGCGATAAATTATATAGGTAAGGATGCCTATTTCAACTACCGGCAGCCCCCAGGTTTTGAACAAACTCAGGTACTGTTGCCTGTCGGCAGGCAGAATTGCAGCACAAACCAGGACTCCGATAAGCAGGACAGGAACAACCGTCGTATTCGGAATGTTCGTTTTCCGGATCAGGTAATAGAACAGGACCGGGACAGTGAGCAACAGGTCGACCGATATCCCAAGTGACAGGGCTTGCGGCTGCTGTGCAAATAAGGAGGACTTTGAGATGATGACCAGGCTACCCATAAGGAGAAGGGGGAGGCCCAAAACGAGCAGGGTACGCGGGTAATGCAAGGTTTTTTTCATCTCTTTTCCCCTTGAGTTTCTCATTCCTGTTTGGCCTATGTAAAGGTACTACTTATCCTTTGTTTTAAGGGCAGGAAACACTACATATACGCTCCTGATTCCTGCGTTTGACCTGATTGAAGCCATCTGAAGCGCCAGAGCCAAATTTCTTACGAGAGGTGTCCCGCCGGAAAGGGTTTTGGCGTGGGAACACATTTGTATGAATTCCCCTAAATTTGCCGTTGATTTTGAAAAGCCCGGCAGGCAACTTCTGATGAAAAAACTACTCGTATTACAAATGCGACCCGAAGACGCGGCGGCCGACAGCGAGTTTGAGGCCATCCTGCGGGTGGGACAGCTGGAGCGAAGCCAGGTCCGCCGAATCCGATTGGAACAAGAAACCCCGGAGGTGGAGCTCGATCGGTACGCGGCAGCAATCGCCGGAGGAAGTCCGTTTGACGTAAGTACGCCAGAGGAAGAAAAAAGCAGGGTCCAAAAGGACATCGAAGCCTTTTACAAAAAACTGTTTGACCGCATGATCCCCGCTGATTTTCCCTTTTTAGGGTGCTGTTCGGGCAATGGTTTACTGGGCCAGTACTGTGGGACCCCAATCTCCCGGACTTATTCCGAACCCATCGGAAGTGTGGAGGTCACCCTGACCGAAGCCGGGACAAAGGACCCACTGCTGAAGGGTCTGCCCGGTAAATTCGATGCCCTGGTAGGTCATAAGGAAGCCTGTGATAATGTGCCCCCCGGAGCCGTGCTCCTCGGTTCCTCCGAAACCTGCCCGGTACAGATGTTCCGGATCGGGAAAAACATCTACGCCACCCAGTTCCACCCGGAGGCAGATTCCGAGGAATTCATTCTGCGCATCAATACCTATATGGACCACGGGTATTTTGCACC
The DNA here is from genome assembly GCA_965365265.1 of uncultured Flavobacteriaceae bacterium. Lineage (GTDB taxonomy): Bacteria > Bacteroidota > Bacteroidia > Flavobacteriales > Flavobacteriaceae > Robiginitalea. Next base: position 20,217 of record CBDUBB010000004.1, on the reverse strand, counting down.
TGAGGAGGCCGACGAACTTATTGCGGCCGTCAGGAATACCGATACCCCTGTGGCCAGGGAAATTTTAAGGCGGTTTGTAGAATTTTACATAGGATAGTTTCGGAATTGCCCGGAAGGGTGGCTGCCAGCCCTCTGATAAAAGAAATTCCCTAACTTTATTAGTAACCTGACTGCGTAAGGCTTCAACTTGCCGGGTTGCTTTTGTCCTTTTGGTAGAGTTGGAACGATGCACAGGAATTATACAGAGACCCTGCGAGAAACCATTTCAAAACAAGCTATATGACAAATTCAAGGCGAAAAGAAAGGGTTCTGATTATCGCTGCCGGCATCCTGCTGCTCTCCATATTGCTTATGATTGCGGTAATACCCGCAGTTTTCACCAAAACCCTGCCAAATGAGTATAATACGGTGGCTGCAATAGCAATCTCCCTGGCGATGATCATCCGCCTGCTGATAGTATCCTGGCACCTCGTTACAATTAAAAAAATCCGAAATGGTGGCAGAAAGAAAAAAACAGCGTATGTAATAATCGGGATCTTCCTGATTGTTTTTGGATTGATCTATATGGACGGTGCTTTCGCCTATCTGAATAATAAAGACATCCAATATGTTTCTTATTTGATGTTTGCCAGTATCCTCTGTGACTTCACGGCTGCCATACTCACATTTACAGCTGCCTTTTCAAGCAGCAAGGAATACCGATCCAAGGATTCATGAGAAAAAAGGCAACGTATCGCAATCATGACAGGGGTGTTTCAAACATTGCCAGCCAGTCCGAATTCAAGAACTGCGAGGGCCTAACATGATTTGATTAAATTACATGTCAATATATAAATCAACCCATATGAAAATCTTTCAGAACCTCATTGTTGTTTTCTTCAGCCTTGTGGTATTTTCCTGTGCTTCCCCAAAAAAAGAAGTCACCTATGGAAAGGCGACTATGGAGCTTATTACCATGTTGGATAATGACCCGGAACTCAAATCAATGCTGCAATCTTCCCTGGAGAAGGCAAAAGAGATCAACCCGGACAGGAATACAAACCCGGCGCAAAACCTCGAGGAGTACTACCAGTTAATATCCTGGGCAGAAACCACCATGCCCTGGGCTATTGTCAAAAAGGAAGAATACCCGGAAATCTTTGACCACATTTTTCAGGGATTCTGCGCTTTCTATTTCCTGATTGACCAACCGCTCCCCGAGTTGGAAGGCAAAGGCCTTGTAAACAATTCCCTGCAATACTATGAACCCTTTGCCAAATGGCTGACCACTTTCAACAGATCCTGGGGCAGCTACCTTGATACTGAGGATTCCTGGAATGAAGAGTACTACCAAATGGCCCTTAACGACCCGAATTTTGGGTTGCAGCACGGTTGGTATGAAGACCCTTCAAACTGGAACACATTCAACCAGTTTTTTGCCCGCTATTTAAAGTCTGCGGATATGCGTCCCATTGCAAGTCCTGATTTAGACGCTGTAGTCGTATCTTTTGCAGACTCCCAGCCTCAGGGGGTATGGGCCATAGACAGCACCTCCAACCTGGTGGAAAAGGAAGGCGTTCCCGTCAAGTCAGCCACCCTGAAATCCATATCCAGGCTCATTGGCGATGACAGTCAGTACAAAGACGCGTTCGCCAACGGTACTTTCACTCATTCCTTCCTGAATGTTAACGACTACCACAGGTATCACTTTCCGGTGAGCGGCACCATAAAAGAGGCCCGAATCATCGAGGGTATTAATCCGACAGGCGGTCAGCTATGGTGGGACCCGGACAACAACCGGTATGCCTTTAATCCATCTTCGAAAACAGGATGGCAATCCGTTGAAACCCGGGGATGTGTCATCCTTGAAACCGATGAGTACGGGCTTGTGGCTTTGCTGCCCATTGGGATGGCGGTGGTCGGGTCCGTGAATTTTGAAGAAAATATAAAGGCAGGAACAACGGTAAAAAAAGGGGATATGCTCGGTCATTTTGCTTTTGGGGGATCGGACTTCATAATGATCTTTCAGGACCGTGTTACTTTCACCCTGGATGCTCCTATGCAGCAAGGCGGCACCTCTTACGAGCACCTCTTGATGGGGGAACGATTGGGTTTTTTGACCAAAAATGAATGAAAGAATAGCAGCAATGAACAAACTCGTCACCCTTAAATCGTACCTGGCTCCCCATGAACTGCTTGTGGACCGGGGTAAGCTTGAATCCTTTGGGATCGAATGTTTCACCAAAGATGAAATAACCGCACAGGTTCTTAACTTTTATTCCCAGTTGCGCGGTGGCATTCAGTTACAGGTAAGACAGAGCGACCTGCAAATGGCAAAGGAAATCCTGGCGGGAGGTTCGAATGCCGAAATAGAGGGTGAAAATTCAGTCAAATAAGGTTCCGAACTTTGGTGTCCCGGGTTGTCATAGGTGCGGTTGGGAAATGGTTGTAATGGCAACGGAGGGGTTTCTTCCCGGGCAGGAATACCTTTCGCCCATGGCTTATTAAGGGCCAACCTCAATATCCGAAAAAGGATTATTTTGGTCGTCCTATGACTCGGATTTCAGAAATGCTGCCCCCTTCCCGGTTTTTTCTGATGCTCCTGGCGATGAGCCTGTCTGGCTATTTTGGGACTGCACAAACCATCAACATGCCCGCCCGTAACAACAGTCCCGGCTTCGAGGTTGCCTATACTACCTGTGAGGCCAGGTTCTATGACAGCGGCGGAACGGATGTCTACGGGAATAATGAAAACGGTATAGTCACTTTTTGTCCGGCAACCGCCGGGGACCGAATCCGGATGCGTTTTACGATGGCCAATATTAAGGCCAATGATTCCCTAATAGTCTACGACGGAGCTTCGGACGAGGCGCCTCAGCTGGTTACCATCACAAACATCTTTTCATTGCCCGAGCCATTGGAAGCAAGGGCCTCCCAGGGAAACCCTGAGGGTTGCCTGACGGTTACGTTCCGATCCCAGAACACCTCCTTTGCGAATGTTTATGACGGATGGGTGGCCCAGGTATCTTGTTTCACCCCCGAGATCGAACCGGGTACTCCGCTGGATTTGTTTCGAAACGATGATCCGAGCGGGGACGGCATCGAGCTTTTCGACTTACGTGAAAACGACCTTCCCGTATTGAACGGATTGTTGGAAACAGATTATCAGGTGCGCTACTTCAGTTCCCGAAACGATGCCGAAAACAATACCAATCCGCTGGACCCCCTGCACACTAATGCCGGCAACCCACAAACCATCTATACCCGCCTGCAGAGCAATGTTACCGAATACTTTGCCATCAATAGCTTTGAGATCTTCGTAAACCCGATCCCTGACATTCTTGCCGTCCCGGAGCTGGTTTCCTGTGGCCCAAGTGGAGCCGCCCCATTCTACCTGGCCGACAGATTTCCCGAAATCTACGGGGGCAGAGAAGGGCTGTTGGCAATTTTCTACGAATCCCCGGAGGCCCTTTCCGCCAATGCAGATCCGATTGACCCGGAAACGGAATACACCAACCGCGAAGATCCACAAACGATCTATTACCGACTGGTCGACACCGCCACCGGGGCCTTTGCTACCGGAGATTTTCTGATACGGACCCGGCCTGCTCCAGAGGTTTCAACCCCGTCTCCCAAACTGGTATGTGGCAACGGGGAAGGGGAAGGTCTTTTTAATCTTTTGGAAATTGACGAGGAATTACTGGCGGGCCAGAGTGGCTTCGAAGTCACATATCACATAGACGAATCGGAGGCAGAGGAGGGTACAAATCCACTGGCAGACGAAATTGCCATCCGCTCCGATCTGGAGGTTTTTGCCCGTGTGAAGGATCCTCAGAACGGGTGCGCGTCCATTGTGTCGGTAACACTGGAATTTCAGCCAGCCCCTCAGACGTCACTCCAGGAGGTGTACTGGCTTTGCCCTTCCCCGGAAGACAGTCAAAGCCCAACCCCGGTTTTGATCGAAACGGGCCTGGATCCAGCGACGTATGATTTCTCCTGGTTTCGGGATGGGGAAGAATTCCCTGGAGAAGACGGGCCTTCCCTGCAGACCAACCTGCCCGGCAGCTATGAAGTTTCCTTCGTGGAAAGCCTTGGGGGATGCGCCCTCGTAGCCACAACGGAGGTGCGCCTCGCAGAACCCCCTTTGTCGGTTGATATCTCCCTGAACCCAGAGGGTTTTGCGAAAAGCTATGAGGTTCGGGTGGTTGCCGAGGGTGATTTGCCTTATGTATTCCAGGTAGACAACGGCATGAGCGACCCCTCAGGAACCTTTCGAAATATGCTCCCCGGAACGCATCGTTTGACCATACTAACCGAAGACGGATGCGAGGTGCTTACGCGGGAATTCCAGATTTTTGGGTTCTCCCCGTTTTTCACACCTAATGGAGACGGCATTAACGATCGTTGGCAACTGGTTGGGACAGATGAAATAAAAGTTATCAGTGTATCTATCTTCGACAGGTTCGGTCGTCTGTTGCACGTGATGGAAGGGTCCGCAGATGGATGGGATGGGAACAGCAACGGAAAACCAATGCCCGCAAGTAGTTACTGGTTCAGGGTTGCCTATGAAACTGAGGGACAGCTGCTTACATCAACGGGATACTTTGCCCTCAAAAGATAAGGGGTGCTGTTCGGACAGTGGATTACTGCATCCGTATTGCGGGACCCCATTTCCACGGACCTATTCCGATCCTACCGGAAGTGTGGAGGTCACCCATTATCGAAACCGGGATACCACTTCCAATTCCGGACAGCTTTAGGAAATTTGTATAAACCCTGTAATTCAACCCGGATTACGGTGCCTTTGATCGAATATTTGGAACCCGAGGCCAGTTTAGCCCCCTCTTTGATCTGGTAGTTGTGATACTTTAAAATTGAAGCTATGAAAACAGTATTACTCATCACCGAAATTTACAGTGAGGCCTTCAGGGACCTGGGGCACATCCTGGTCAAAAGCTTCTTCAAGGCTTTTGCATGGTTTAGTTTCCTTTTGTTCCTGATCGTTATGTATGCATTCGTATTCAGGCTCTTTTCGGGATTTGCATTTGATTGACTTTAGGCTTTCGAAAGGGATGCAGGTATATCCGGGAAGGAACAGATGTTTCGCAAACGCTATCTCATTGCTGATTTAGTTGAATTGACGAAAATCATTGTGCCCCAATTGGAATCCATAGACATTTATGCGTATTTTAAATGTCTGATAATCAACCTTCCTTCTCATGAGACTATTCACAAGTTTTGCCACCATCCTGACGTTTGTTTTCTCGATCCATTTGAATTCCCAGATACACCCTTCCAAGGAATCTCTTTCAGGACTGTATCCGGGCAAAAGCTATTCTCCTTATGCCTCCCGGAGCTTCCCAGATAAAGTGTACTGGGGGGACACCCACCTGCATACGCGCCTTTCAGCGGATGCGGGCCTGTTCGGGAATACCCTGGGACTGGAAGAGGCTTACCGTTTTGCAAGAGGGGAAGAAGTAATGGCTTCTTCCAACCAACCGGCTAAATTGTCCAGACCCCTCGACTGGCTGGTTATTGCCGATCATTCTGATGCGATGGGCCTGGCAGAGGACCTTGCCATGGGAGCCCCGAATATCCTGGCGTATTCAAAGGGCAAGGAATGGTATGAAGGCTTGCAGGCAGGGGGAGAGGCTGCTGCCGATGCAGCTGTCGATCTGATCACCAACTTTGCCCAGGGAACACTGCCGGATGGCCTGCTGGATGAGTATTCTCCAGGAGCGAAAATATATAGCTCCGTATGGGAACGGGTTGTGAACGCTGCCGAAAAATACAATGATCCCGGAACCTTTACGACCATAATCGGTTTTGAATGGACCTCTCTTGTCAAGGGAAATAATCTCCACCGGAATGTATTGCTGAGGGACGATGCAAACAGAGCCCTGCAGGTTTTGCCCATGGTAACGCAACAGCCCGTGGGATCCACAGACCCTCTTGACCTTTATGACTGGCTTGAAAATTATGAAAGTAAAACAGGAGGGTCTGCCCTGGCCATAGCTCATAACGGGAACCTTTCAAACGGGTTGATGTTTCCGGTGGACGCCCAATATACGGGCCGCGCAATAGATGCCAACTATGTCACGCTGCGCAGTAGATGGGAACCATTATATGAATGGACCCAGATCAAAGGGGACGGAGAAGCACACCCTTTCCTATCCCCGGACGATGAATTCGCCGCTTACGAGACCTGGGATGTGGGTAACCTGGACTTAACTGAATTAAAGACCGATGACATGCTCCAGAGAGAATATGCCCGCGAAGCCCTCAAAAACGGGTTTATCCTGGAGTCAAAATTTGGGGCCAACCCATACAAATTCGGGGCTGTCGGCTCTACCGATTCACATACTTCCCTTTCGACCGCGGAAGAGGATAACTACTTTGGCAAAGCGACCTCCGCAGAGCCTTCCCCAAAACGCATGCAACATCCTTTCGTGAAATCTGAGCTCGGTGTTTATCAGGGCTATGATCTGGTCTCTTCAGGCTATACAGGTGTTTGGGCAAAGGAAAATACACGTAAGGCTATCTGGGATGCTATGGCCCGCAAGCAGGTCTACGCGACCACCGGACCCAGAATGATCGTACGTTTCTTCGGAGGATGGGACTACAATCAGGACGACCTCAAGAGCCGTGCCCCGGCCTTCCGAGGCTACGAAAAAGGAGTTCCCATGGGAGGTGATTTGCATGCGGCCTCAGGAACTAATGCACCAACCTTTATGGTATATGCGCTACGTGACCCGATAGGGGCCAACCTGGACCGGATACAGATCGTGAAAGGATGGATGGATGCGGACGGCAACACCCACGAAAAAGTCTATAACGTGGCCTGGTCGGGAGACCGGAAGGCAGACAGGAACGGGAAGATAAAACCCGTTGGCAATACAGTGGATTTGAAAAACGCCACCTGGTATAATACCATTGGAGCTTCTGAGCTGGCCACTGTCTGGACAGATCCGGATTTCGACCCCTCCCAGAAAGCATTTTACTACGCCCGGGTCCTAGAGATCCCAACACCAAGATGGATCGTCTACGACGCATTCCGCTATGGGATCGCTATTCCCAAAGGAGCAGAGACCACCGGGCAGGAACGGGCGTATACCAGCCCCATCTGGTATAATCCAAAATAAACGCCCTGGAGTTCCCAATATAAATTCCCCCCCTTCATTATGGCATGATAAGCCAATGAAGGGGGGGATTTTTATTTGATCTGATTTCGGGGCAGGACTGATGAATTCCACCGTTTTCAACTGGGGGGCCCTACCCCCCTCCCCTCTTATAAGTTAAACGCAACCACTGCAAACTACTAGCAAAAGTGTCCGCGGACTCATTCACGCTCCCCTGGAACAGTGCCGTCAGGACTCCTCAGACCCATCCTGCAGGGGTATGCCGAGACTCCGGGTATAAGAGATCCGGATTAGGATATATACCAACAAACCGAAGGGTCCGCTCATCAAAGTCAGTAACAGCGGCAGGACCATCAGAAATCGGTTTACCCCTACCCGCCTTGCATCGAAGGCAATTACAATGCCTGCCAGCATGTCAAAGGCCAGGTAGTGTATCCACCCGATCAGGGCCACCCTGGGATTCCCAAAAGTCTCGCTTATTTTGGCCAGTGACGAGCCCGCCTCAGGATCAAAAGTACCGATGTCTGAAAGCAATAGCCAGGCATAGGCAATAGCCAGAACTGCGATGATCAGATAAAAAACGATCTTTCCGGTGTATTTCCAGGAGGGAGCAAATAAAAGGAGCAGCCATCCCGGCAGGATCCAGACATTCGCTATGGTGAATATGGTTTCGGTAGTGTCCATAAGCTGACATGAAGATACCTTTTTAGGATTCGGGATCAAAATGACAGGCGTGAAGATCCCGAAGTTCCCTGGGGGAACCCCCCCACCCCCAACAACAAGATATCCTATTTACCTGCAATTCAGAATCAGCCGGCACAGGTGGTAATCAAGGGAACGTATCGGCCCAACATCATTAGCCTACACGGTATTTGTTTTATGGACCGGATGCGCAAGGCCCGAGGGGCGAATATCTTTTCAATTCCACAACAGAACCTTAATAGTTTCCTAACCTGTAATGCCGGATTTGTTTGAATATTTGAACCTCATTTAATGTCTAAGCTTAGTTTGAGTTAGTTTGGTTGCAAAGAACCGGTGTTTCAGCGCCGGTTTTTTCGTTTCCGCCAGGCCTATACCGATGCCCTGCAACCAGACAACGGCCCTGTTGGAAATTGTATTGACTCGATCAACGGACATTTTTTCCGATAACTGGTCGGCGAAAATGCAGTTCATCGATAAATCCCGGGAAGAAATCCATTTCTCTGGCGCGGTAAGCTAAAAGCCCTCAAATTTGGGATGACTCTTTTACGAGAACACACTGTTATGAAAGATCACCCCACCTTCGAATTAATCAATCAGTACTGGCAGACCCTGCATAGATACAGGGGGGCCATCTTGTTTTGGATCTACCTTATGGCTATCATGGCCTATGCTTACCGCTGGGTAGAGTATTAAGCTCTTAATCGCCAACGATGTCAGAAACGAATATTTCCAATTTTCGTGACTGAATAGCTATAATTTTGGCGATCTCCTATCTTTGCGGGATACCTGCGACTGTAAGGCCTTGGTTGCCCGGAGCAGGCTTAAAGCATCATGTGTTTTGTCCCGAACCTCCCAGCGAGCACTTCTGATTTTCACCCGGAACCCAGAACCCGGTAAATGTACAACCCGTCTGGCGGCAACTATTGGCGACCAGGCAGCACTCAACATCTACCGCTTTCTGGTAAGACATACGGCTTCACTTGCCAGTGCCCTGGAAGGAGTTGACAGGCTTGTCTATTTTAGCGAGCAACCCGGGGATGGTTCCTACTGGTCTCCTGATGAGTTTAAGTACCACCTGCAAAAAGGAGAAGATCTCGGGGCCAGAATGCTCCAGGCATTCCGGGAGGTTTTTTCCCTTGGCTATTCCGAGGCTGTTCTTATCGGAAGTGACCTCTACGACCTTACCTCGGATGACCTCAGGGATGCCTTTGAGCAACTCAGCCGGCATGAAGTGGTTTTGGGGCCTGCCGGGGACGGGGGCTATTACCTTATCGGCATGAAAAAGGCAATGCCCATCCTGTTTATGGGAAAACACTGGGGGACGGATACTGTACTGAAGGATACACTTCAAAACCTGAAAGAAGTCGATACCTGCCTGCTTCCGGTGCGCAATGATGTGGACCGGTATGAGGATATTGTGGGCAATCCTGTTTTTGAATCCTTTTTAAACCCAAAAGAACCATGACCAAAGCGCAAATCGCCGCCTCTGTTAGCTACCTGACCGAAAAGGGATTTAAGGATCCCGAAATCGGCATTGTACTGGGATCCGGCCTCGGGAAGTTGGCCGGGGAAATTGAGGATGCCAAAGTTGCCCATTATCACAATATTCCCTTTTTTCCACTGGCAACCGTTGAGTTTCACAGCGGGAAACTCCTGTTTGGAAACCTGGAGGGAAAAAAGGTGGTCGTCATGCAGGGTCGGTTCCACCTGTACGAGGGATATGATTTCACGGATATCACCTACCCCATCCGGGTGCTCCACGGGTTGGGGATTCGGAAATTGCTGATCTCGAATGCTGCCGGGGCCGTCAATCTGAGCTTTAGTAAGGGAGAACTCATGCTCATCGAGGACCACATAAACCTTCAGGGGGGATCCCCCCTGGCTTTCAAGGGAGTAACGGATTTCGGGGATCGTTTTGTGGATATGAGCGAGCCCTATGAGCCAAAGCTAAGATCCCTGCTGATGGAAATCGCGCGGGAAAAAGGGATCGTGCTTCACGAAGGCGTATACGCCGCCGTGGTAGGACCACAGCTGGAGACACGGGCCGAATACCGGATGCTGAAAACCCTGGGGGCCGATTCGGTTGGGATGAGCACGGTACCAGAGGTCATTGTAGCCAACCAGCTTAAACTCCCGGTAGCAGCAATTTCTGTGCTGACTGATGAATGCGACCCGGACAACCTGGCTCCCATCGATGTGGCTGAGATCATTCAGGCCGCTTCAGAAGCCGAACCCAAACTAATTGCACTGTACCGGGAGCTGATCCGTCGGATTTGAAGAAACAAATGTAAGTTTGGCGGACTCACCTCAACTATACTTCCTGAAAACCCTATTTTTAGCCCCTGATATCTGCAATACTATGAGTTACCTGAATGCTACCTCCGACCTGTACAGGGAAGCCGCCCTGAAACCGGAAATTGGCCTGTGCTGTACGACCAACCCGGTCTGGCAGTTCCCGGGCCTCTCGATTCCCCGGATCATGCAGGAGATGAATTACGGTTGTGGCAGCACCGTATCCGCCCAGGACCTGGTGGGCAATCCAAGGGTGCTCTACGTCGGTGTGGGCGGAGGAATGGAACTGCTTCAATTCGCCTACTTCTCCAGGCAAAAGGGAGGGGTGACCGGAGTTGATATCGTAGATGAAATGCTGGAAGCCAGCCGCGCGAATTTCAAAGTAGCTGAATCTGAGAACGACTGGTTCTCAGCAGACTTTGTCGAACTGGTCAAAGGGGATGCCCTGAACCTGCCGATAGAGGATGCCAGCGTGGATGTGGCAGCCCAGAACTGCCTTTTCAATATCTTCAAGGAGGAGGACCTTCGCAGGGCTGTCTCCGAAATGTACCGGGTACTGAAACCCCATGGCCGGCTGGTAATGAGCGATCCGGTCTGCGAGGTCCCCTTGAGCGACACTCTCCGCAACAACGATCGCCTGCGTGCCCTGTGCCTCAGCGGGAGCATCCCGGTTAAGGAGTACATAAAAATGCTCACGGATGCCGGTTTTGGGACCATTGAGGTACGGGCCAGGCGTCCGTACAGGGTGCTGAGCCCGAACCATTATCCCGTGGATGAACTCATCCCGATTGAGTCCATAGAAGTGGCGGCCATCAAGGATCCCATGCCCGAAGACGGTCCCTGTGTCTTTACGGGAAAGACCGCCATCTATTTCGGTAAGGAAGATTCCTACGACGATGGCAAAGGCCATGTCCTGCTGCAGAACCAACCCCTTGCGGTCTGTGACAAAACCGCGGCGGCCCTTCAGGCTGAAAATGCTGAGATTTACATAAGCGAGAGCACCTGGCATTACAATGGAGGCGGTTGTTGCTAAAGGAAGACCCCGTTAAGGCGGCGTTGTATAGTAACCCCCTTTGCTGCGAATAAATTGGTGCCCCTTGAGTTTCAATATGAACTGGATTTTAGTATTCCTGTTATTCCTGCCGAATTCCTTCGACCCGGGCGCTAAGGCGCTCCCGCCCTGTGCTCCTTTGCCACAGGCACCCCCCTCCCACATGGCCTGGGATCAGTTGCTGAAGAAACACGTAAGCCCGGAAGGCTGGGTGGATTACCGTGGCTTCGCAGGGGATAAAAAGAGGCTCATTTCTTACCTGGAAGACCTGGGCCATCACCTCCCGGGGGAGGATTGGAGCCGGGAGGCCAAACTGGCATATTACATCAACCTCTATAATGCGGCCACAGTGCTGCTGATCCTGGAGCATTACCCGCTTAAAAGCATCAGAGACATTCCGAGACCCTGGGCCAAAAAGCGAATACAAATAGGGGATCAGCGGTATTCTTTAGGGGAACTGGAACACGACATCCTCCGGAAAATGGGAGAACCCCGCATCCACTTTGCCATCAACTGCGCATCGGTTTCCTGTCCGAAACTCCTGCCCCGTGCTTTTGTGGAAGAAACCCTTGAATCGCAACTGGAAGCGGTGACCAGGGATTTCATCAACGACCCTTCGCGAAACAGGTTCTCCCCCGGGGAAGCACGCCTTTCCCGTATCTTCAAGTGGTACCGGAAGGATTTTGAAAACCGGAACACCTCCCTGATCGACTTTATCAACCGGTATCTCACCGATCCCCTGCCTGCAGGGATCCCGGTATCCTACCTGCCTTACGACTGGTCCCTGAACGAAAAACAAGGCTAATGGAAATCAGTGTGATCATCCCGGTCCTGGATGAAGGGGAACGTCTCGACTCCCTCCTTCCGGAACTCTTGAAAAGGGCCGAAACCACGAGCCTGCTTGAAATCATCGTAGTGGACGGGGGAAGCAGGGACGGCAGCCCTGAGGTTGCCAGAAGGCATAATGCCAGGGTACTGGAGGCCCCGAAAGGAAGGGCCCGCCAAATGAATGCCGGCGCACAGGTGGCCAATGGAGAACTCCTTTACTTTCTCCATGCGGATTCTCTGCCGCCTCAGGGATATGACCGTTTGATTTTGCAGGCCATGGAAGCCGGGCCACAGGCAGGCTGTTTTCGGCTGCGATTCAACCCACCCCACTGGTTTTTGAATGCCTTTGCCTGGTGTACCCGGATCAATCATCCATTGTGCCGGGGAGGAGACCAGTCCCTTTTTGTTCCCCGTTCCTGGTTCCGGGCTTCCGGTGGTTTTAACGAGCGCTTCCGGGTCTATGAGGACAACGAGTTTATCGGAAGGCTTTACAGCGGATTTTCCTTCAAGGTATTGCCTGCCTACGTGACCACCTCTTCGCGTCGGTATAATCAACTGGGAATCTTCAGGCTGCAGTATCACTACACCATTATCCACCTCAAAAGGATGCTCGGCGCTCCTCCAGAGGCCCTGTACGCCTATTATCAAAAACGCGTGACAGGTAAGTGACGGGCTAATACCTGCGGTAATAGTCTCGGATGACCTCCTCGGCAGGTTTATTCTGAGGTGTGAAGCGGTTGTCGGTTAACCCGCCCGCCCGGGAATGGTGAATAAACCATTTCCAGACGAAGCCCCCTGCGAACCAGTCCTCATTCCAGAATTCTTCAAAAATGGCCCGCTTGGCATTTGCCTGGGCCTCCAGGTTGACCCCTTCCTCATTGCGGTCTACCAGCCAGGGTTTCTTGGCGGTAAAATCCATGCTCCGGTAGCCGTACTCGGTAAACAAAACAGGTATTCCCACGGACTGCTGCAGGTTTTGGATGTCCTGTTTCCAGCGCTTCCATCCGTTGCACAAGTCCTCCAAATTGGGGTTGCGGGCATCGGAAAGCGGGAAATAGGCGTCGATCCCAATCAAATCCAGGTCCTTCCAGAAGGGGATCCGCGAGTATTCATCCCAGTTTGCGGCATAGGTGATCTTGCCCTTGTATCGCTGCCGGACCGAAGCGATCAGTTCTTCCCAAAACCGGGGACGCGCCTTGACAAAAGCCTCCAGCTCTGTGCCTATGCAGAACAGGGCGGCTCCGGTCTCTTCTGCCAGATCCGCATAGGTTAGAATAAAATCCGCATACTCGGATTCCAGTTCCTTCCAGTCCGATTCGGAGGCCATGGTCAGGTCACCGGTAAACAGGCCCCGCCAAATCCATATTTGTGGCTTAAGCATCACCCGGATTCCGTTCTTATGCAAAAGCTCTATATACTGACGGGCCCCTTTGCGGGTCTCCCCGTACCACTGCCGGTCCGTGTCAAAGATAATCTCCGGCCTGCCCGCTTCCCGTATAAAACCATAGGGCATTACGGCCGCATAATCCGCGTGGATACCCTTCAGCGCATCCACATGTTCCTGATGGGCAGGCTCCCGGGACCCTACAAAACTGACCCCGTTGATCTTTTCAGGAACGGCATCCCTGCATGAGACCACTAAAAGCAAGACGAGAATTCCCAGGTTCCTCATGTATAGAGTACTTTCCACACTAAAGATATGTATTTACGGGGTTTTTAAATTTTAGGAACTGTTAAGTTTGTAACTTCATTGCGACAGACCCTATAAAAACCCAGCTCAGGACCATGCATGTCGTCATTATTGGAAATGGCATTTCCGGGATCACCGCAGCCCGGCATATCCGGAAAAAGACGGACTATCCCATCACGGTTATTTCCTCAGAAAGCGATTATTTTTTTTCCCGGACGGCGCTTATGTATATCTACATGGGGCATATGACCTTTCAACACACCAAGCCCTATGAAGACCCCTTCTGGGAAAAAAACCGGATCGGGTTGAAGAGGGCCCATGTGCAAAGGATTCAACCCGATACCAAAACGGTAGTGCTGGATTCGGGAGAATCTCTATCCTATGACCGACTCATTATCGCGACGGGGTCCAAACCGAATAAATTTGGCTGGCCCGGACAGGACCTGAAAGGGGTGCAGGGGCTGTATTCCCTTCAGGCCCTTGAGGCACTGGAGCGAAATGCACCGGACAACCGGCAATGCCGCAGGGCTGTTATCGTCGGTGGAGGCCTGATCGGCATAGAGCTGGCAGAAATGCTCCGTAGCAGGGAGATCTCGGTCAGCTTCCTGGTACGGGAATCCAGCTTCTGGAACGGGGTGCTTCCGCCCGGGGAGTCCGAAATGATAAACGAGCACATCAGGGAACACCACGTGGATTTAAAGCTTGGCACAAACCTCAAAGAAATACTACCCGACGATCACGGCCGGGTCCGGGCCGTGGTTACCGATAAGGGGGAAACCATAGACTGCCAGCTCGTAGGGCTGACAGCAGGGGTACGTCCCAACATAGGGTTTCTGGAAGGCTCGGGGATTGAGACCGACAAAGGTGTACTGGTGGACCCCTACCTGAAGACCAACCAGCCAGATATATATGCCATAGGAGACTGCGCCCAGCAGAGAACCCCGGTTGGCAAAAGGAGGGCGGTGGAAGCGGTTTGGTATACCGGCCGTATGATGGGTGAAACCGTGGCCCAGACCCTTTGCGGAAACCCCACCCCCTACAGACCGGGACATTGGTTCAATTCAGCAAAATTCTTTGACATTGAATACCAAACCTATGGATGGGTTTCCGGTGAATCCCAGAAAAGCGAAACTGAACTCCAATTCCACTGGAGGCACCCTTCAGAAAAGATTTGTCTGACCCTTGCCTATGAGCGGGGCAGCGGAAAATTCCTGGGGATCAATACCTTTGGCATACGTATGCGGCACAATGTTCTGGACAGGTGGCTCAGCGAAGGGCTGACTATTGACCAGGTAATCCTCCGTCTTCGGGAAGCGAATTTCGATCCGGAATTCTATACCCGCTATGAGCCCATGATTCAGAAGGAATTCCAAACCCAAATGAAGCCCGTCTCATGAATGCTCACGAATCCATTTCGATTGCCGGGGGGCCTCCGAAATCCCTGAATTTCAATCAGAAAATTGCAGTATTCCTGGGGTTTTCCAGCCTGTTCATTCTCTTACTGGCCGCCCTGGGGGTCGATTTTCCAAACAAAACACCCTGGCTGTCTGCGGCTCTCGGAGGGATCTTCCTGTCCATAGTCTGGTTCAGTTCGGTAGCTTACGCACGGCTTCCGGCCGGGATCAAAAACCATGGGGTCTGGTTTAAATCTGTATCGGGACGGGGTATCTGGGCCTGGGGACTTGGCATCGTCCTCACCGGGTTCTACATCGTACTTTATTTCTTCCCGGAATATCTGGGACTTGTACGGGAGGGACCAAACCGGGGACTGATCGCTCTCTTCGACCCCCTGAGCCATTTGCTCAGCGGAAACCCTGCCAGCCAGTGGTTTGTATATGGCACCCTGTATACCCTGGCCATCCTCGCCTTTGGAATAAAATTCCTGTGGAAATACCGGCATAACAGGTACCAGACCCTTCGGACCCTCAGCGTGATGTTCTTCCAGACCGCTTTTGCCTTCATTATTCCGGAGATCATGGCCAGACTCCATGGAGACCTGCCATATTACGACCTTAAAAATATATGGCCCCTTAACTACTATAATTTTGAAGGATATCGGGTCAATGCCTTTATCGATGCCGGTAATCTCGGGCTGGCCATGCTGATTTTTGGCATCCTGTCCATCCTGGTCATCACCCCCCTGCTGACCTATTTTTACGGAAAGCGCTGGTACTGCTCCTGGGTATGCGGTTGCGGGGGGCTGGCTGAAACTGCCGGGGACCCGTTCCGGCACCTCAGCGACAAAAGCACATTTGCCTGGCGGGTGGAGCGCTGGGTGGTCCACAGCGTCCTGGTCTTTGTGGTCCTGATGACCACGGCAGTCATTTATTCCTACCTGGGGCCGGACAACAGCAAATACTGGCTGAGCAGGTCACAATTTCTGATTGGGGTAGGAACGCTCCTGACAGGGGTGTTCTCCTGGATACTGATTTTCAGGAGAAAGGAACTCAGGCGGGATGCCCGATATGGGGCCATAGGGTACATGATCATTATCCTGGGCCTTATCGCTTTTCATTATTTCAGCGATTCCAGGCATGTCTTCCTGTTCTCCTCAGAAAGCCTGCGTAAAAGTTACAGCTTTCTGATCGGCAGTGTGTTTTCCGGAGTTATCGGAACAGGGTTCTACCCGATATTTGGCAACAGGGTCTGGTGCCGATTCGGTTGCCCGATGGCAGCCATCCTGGGACTTCAGCAACGGTTGTTTTCCAGATTCCGCATTACCACCAATGGGGGGCAGTGTATCTCCTGCGGGAATTGTTCCGCCTACTGCGAGATGGGGATTGACGTCAGGGCCTATGCCCAGAAGGGAACCAACGTGGTGCGGGCCAGTTGTGTGGGTTGCGGCATTTGTGCAGCCGTGTGCCCGCGAGGTGTTTTAAAATTGGAAAACGGCCCACTCCCGGGCCGGATCAACCCAAAGGAAATACTGCTTGGAAACGATGTGGACCTGATGAAACTTGTAAACAGGGACTAAGTGCGTTTGGCCTGAAATCCGTTCTTTTGCACCACGCGTAAAACTATGACTCAAATCGCCCTTATCATCCCGGCATTCAACGAAGAAAAGTCCATCGGGAGGGTCCTGTCGGAAGTTCCGGAAATCGTCGGTGAAATCGTGGTGGTAGACAATAATTCTACCGATCGTACTGCCGCTGTGGCCCGGGAAAACGGTGCAACGGTCCTGCATGAACCCCAAAAGGGATACGGATATGCCTGCCTGAAGGGAATTAATTACCTGGGAGAAACATCCAAAACCCCACATATCGTCGTATTTATGGATGGTGATTATTCCGATTATCCGGAGGAGTTGCCAAAAGTGGTGGCCCCTATCCTGGAGAACGGTATGGATCTGGTGATCGGGGCGAGGAGAAAGGAACTCCGTGAAGAAGGGTCCATGACACCACAACAGGTCTTTGGAAACTGGCTCGCCACTACCCTGATGCGGTTGCTTTATGGGGCGCGTTTCACGGACCTCGGGCCATTCAGGGCCATTACCTATGAGGCCCTCATGGGAATGGGAATGCAGGACAAAACATACGGCTGGACTGTGGAGATGCAACTGAAAGCCCTCAGGCAGAAACTGGCATATACCGAAGTACCAGTTCGTTACAAAAAAAGAATCGGGGTCTCAAAGGTCTCCGGCACCGTAAAAGGTAGTATATTTGCCGGCGTTAAAATCCTGGGTTGGATTTTTAAATATAGTTATAGATAAATATGGGATTAACCATTGCTTACATCATCATTGGAATTTACAGCCTCGCGTTGGTTCTTATCTTCTTTTACAGCCTGGCACAGCTGAACCTGCTCGTCAATTACCTCGGGCAGCGCAGGAATCAAAAGGAAGCCCCCAGGTTCAACCTGATGGACCCCAGGGAAATCCCCTATGTGACCGTACAGTTGCCTATTTATAACGAAAAATACGTGGTGGAGCGGCTCCTGGAAAACATCGCCAGGCTCGAATACCCGAAGAGCAAGCTGGAAATCCAGGTGCTGGATGATTCCACAGATGACTCCGTAGATCAAACCGCCTCCAAAATAGAAGAACTCCGCAAAACAGGCCTGGATATTCAGCATATCCGCAGGGAAAACCGGGAAGGGTTCAAGGCTGGTGCGCTTAAAGAGGGATTGAAGATCGCCAAAGGGGAATTCATCGCCATCTTTGACGCGGATTTCCTTCCGGACAAGGATTGGTTGAAAAAGACCGTCCCTTACTTCAAGGATGCCGAGATCGGGGTGGTGCAAACCCGCTGGGGGCATATCAACCGCGACTATTCAACCCTTACCCGGATACAGGCATTCGCCCTGGATGCGCACTTTACCCTGGAACAGGTAGGCCGCAATTCCAAGGGGCACTTCATCAACTTCAATGGTACCGCCGGAATCTGGAGGAAACAATGCATCCTGGATGCGGGGAACTGGGAAGGAGACACCCTTACCGAAGACCTTGACCTCAGTTACCGGGCTCAACTGAAAAACTGGAAATTCAAATACCTGGAGGACGTAGAGACTCCTGCAGAACTTCCGGTGGTCATCAGTGCAGCGAGGTCGCAGCAATTCCGATGGAACAAAGGCGGGGCCGAGAACTTCCGCAAAACTGTTCTCAGCGTGATCAAAGCCAGGAATATCCCCCTGAAGACTAAATTCCACGGGGTGATGCACCTTTTGAACAGCTCCATGTTCCTCTGCGTGTTTCTGGTCGCCATCCTCAGCATCCCTATGCTGTACATCAAGAACACCTTCGGCCACCTGGGCTGGATTTTTGAGGTAACCAGTTTCTTTATCGTCAGCACCATTATCCTGTTCATCTGCTACTGGTTTACCTACAAGAGCATACAGGGGAGCGGACTGGATAATTTTGTGGACTACATAAAGCTGTTTTTCACCTTCTTTTCAGTGGCCCTGGGATTCTCCCTCCACAATACGGTTGCTGTCCTGGAAGGACATATGGGAAAACGTTCAGAGTTTGTCCGGACCCCAAAATTCAATATTCAGAACCTGAAAGACAGCTGGAAAGGAAACAACTACCTGGTGACGAAACTCTCCCCGAACACCATCCTGGAATTTGCGCTAATGCTTTATTTCCTTTTCGGAATGTACAGTGCAATACCCCTGAATGATTTCGGACTCTTTCCCTTTCACCTGATGTTGTTTGTAGGGTTCGGGTTCGTCTTCTTCAAATCGGTCACGGCAAAGGCTTAATCCATCACAATCCGCGGATCGGGAGGTCCGACCAGCTCTATAAACAAGCCATCCGGATCCCGTATAAAAATCAGTTGGTAGGTATCCCTCCGGACGTACCCTGCAACAGGGATTCCGGCCTCTTTTAGTCGATCCACCACCCGTTGTAAATCCCCATAGGCCAGGGTCAGGTAGTTCACCCCGCCGGGGGTGTCCAACCCTTCCTGAGGCGGTCTGGGGGAGGTCGATTCAAAATAGGCCAGCTTGAGCAGAGTTGCATCGGGCCCGTCCCCAAGCCTGAACATCTTGACCGAGAAGGGTCTGCCCCTGGCCGCCCCAGCTTCCCGGCTCCAGGTGGTATCCAGCGAAAAACTTCCTGCAGGCTTCATCCCAAGTACTTTTGTATAAAAAGTTTCGGAACGATCGATATCCTCTACAACATAGCCTATGGCAGATATTCGGTCCGTCTGGGCCCATGCAGATAAAGCCATCGACCCTATTAAAGCAAACAGGATATTTTTCATTGCCCGGATTTAATCCCCCTTCCGGAAGGGGGCAAAAGAAGATACGATTAAAATCCGGATTGGGGACAGCCCGGTTTCGTTACAGCGGCTCAGAGCTTTATTAAAACATAAATTTTCCCTTAATTGCAGGTGCCAAACCAACCGACATGAGCAGACCCCTGCTTACCTTCTGGAACCTGCACCGCGTTTCCGTGCTTTTACTGTTGCTCAGTGTGGTCTTTTACCTGGCTTTTGGCTATGACCTGGAGCGGTCCGATTCTGTAAAGCTCATCACCCTGTACGGGGCGCTTTTCTTCCTCTGTTTTAAACTGATCCAATTTGAAAAATGGAACCTGAGGTTTATGGTCGTAAGCGGCCTGTTGCTGAGAGGCGTATTCCTGCTGGCCCTTCCCAACCTCTCCCAGGATTTCTACCGTTTTATATGGGACGGCAGGCTGGTTCTGGAGGGATTGAACCCTTTCGCCCTTTCACCGGATGGCTGGATGGCACAGGGAGGGCCACCATTTACCGGAGCAGACGAACTTCACTTGGGAATGGGCACTCTCAGCGCAGGCAATTTCAGCAACTACCCTCCCGTAAATCAATACTTCTTTGCCGCCGCGGCCTATCTAGGTGGAAAGACCCTGCTGGGTCCTGTCATCGCCATGCGGGCGATGATCATTCTCGCTGACCTGGGCATCCTTTATTTCGGCCGCCGGATTCTGAGAAAGATCAACCGGGCACCCAACATGATCTACTGGTACTTCCTAAACCCCCTGGTCATCATCGAGCTTACGGGGAACCTTCATTTTGAAGGGGTAATGCTTTTTTTCTTTGTTTGGGCATTGTATCTATTAT
>CBDUBB010000003.1:0-22496 GCA_965365265.1 uncultured Flavobacteriaceae bacterium | reverse complement strand
CCCCAGAAACCACTGGAACTGGTCTTTGAACTCGGCAAACTGCTTCGCCTCGAATTCAGTCTTGTCCATCTGATCCAGGGTTTCCTCTATAAAGGTCACTGCCTCCGATGTGTTTTCTCCATTGATGTAAGACCCATTGCCTTCAGAGGCGATCTCCGCAAGGATTTCTTCGTTGAGTTTTGTGATGACCACTTCCCCTTCCGAATCCTTCTTCAGGGTTTCGAGCACCCCGTTGCGTTTGATGGGGATCGGAGCTCCCTTTGCCTGCCCCACACCGATGGTAAAGATGCGGATCCCCGCCTCAGTGGCCAGGTCCACGGCGTCGATTACAGCCCCTTCCGAGTGGTCTTCCCCATCAGAAATAATGAACAACACCCGGTTGGTCTGTTCCTCATCATCGTAATAGGTGGCAGCCAGCTTGATGGCTTCGTTAATTGCAGTCCCCTGAGAGGAAAGCATGTCCGTATTCATGCTCTGCAGGAACATCTTCGCTGCACCGTAATCCGTCGTGATAGGAAGCTGGGGGTATGCCTGCCCTGCATAGGCGATAATACCTACCCTGTCGCTGGCCAGGCCATTGATAATTTCAGAAACCAGCCTTTTGGCCTTTTCAAGACGGTTAGGGGCAATATCCTCGGCAAGCATGCTTTTGGAAACATCCACAGCAAATACGATGTCCACCCCCTGCCGTTTTACCGTTTCCAGTTTGGTTCCCATCTTTGGGTTGACCAGGCCAAGTGTCAGCAGTGCAAGGGCGAGCAGAAATAGTATCATCTTGACCTGAGGCTTGAAAAATGACCTGTCCGGAGCCAGCTGTCTGAGCATTTTCGGATCTGCAAACTTACGCTGAGCCCGCTTCTTCCACCACTGATACGCGAAGTAGACCAGCAGCAGCACGGGAAGGATCCCGAGCAGGTAGAAGTATGCCTTTTCATCCAGTTGTATCATGTCAGGTCAAATAAAACTTCGGAACACCGTTATGCGAAGCAGCCATTCCAACAGCAGCAGGCCTCCGGCAAGGAGTACCCACGGCCGGAATTTTTCTTCGTACCGGTAGTATTTAAATTCTTCTATTTCTGTCTTTTCCAGCTTGTTGATCTCGTCGTAGATCGCTTCCAGCTTTTCATTGTCGGTCGCCCTGAAATACTGCCCCCCGGTTGACTCGGCGATCTCGTTCAGGAGTTCCTCGTCAATTTCAACCTGCCGCATGCCATAGCGGAAGGTGCCGTCTGCATTGTAACCGATTGGCGAGAGCGCGTTCCCGTTGGTGCCCAGCCCGATGGTATAGGTCTTGATATTGTATTCGAGGGCCAGGTCGGCGGCGGTTTGTGGTTCTATAAATCCTGCGTTGTTTACCCCATCCGTGAGCAGGATGATCACCTTGCTGATCGCCTGGCTTTCCTTTAACCGGTTTACGGAGGTTGCAAGGCCCATCCCGATGGCGGTACCATCGCTTAATTGCCCATAGGTAATATCCCGGAGCGCATTCAGGACAATATTCTTGTCACTGGTTATAGGGGTTTTGGTATAACTCTCACCTGCATAAACGACTAATCCGATCCTGTCGTTCGGCCGCTGGCGGATAAACTCTGAGGCCACCTGCTTAAGGGCCGAAAGCCTGTTGGGCTGCAGGTCCCTGGCAAGCATACTGGAGGAAACATCGATCGCCATGACGATGTCAATCCCTTTTGTGGTCTTCGTGCGGGTCGATATATCCTCGGTCTGAGGACGGGCCATTGCGACAATCACGGCGGACAGCGCCAACAGCCTGAGCAGGAAGGTAACGGGCCGCAGCCTGCTGACAAGGGAAGGGGTCTTAAAGGCGCTAAGGCTTGGCATGCGCAGGGTGGGAGCCAGCCTGTTCCGTTTCAGGAAATACCAGAATATGGCTACTGGCAGCAGCAAAAGCAACCAGAAGAACTCAGGATTGGCAAATTCTATATTCCCTCCTATCATACGACGGTTTTGACTTCCACAGTTTTAAGAATGCGTTCCACGATTTGTTCGGCATAGGGATCTCCATCTTCCCAGGAGATAACCACCTGCTGGAGGAAGCCATTCCCCCCGAAAAGCAGCACGGTATACCTCCCTTTGACGTACTCCTCGGAATCCGGCATTCTGAAATCTCCGCGTCCGTAAACACGCACGCCCTTAACCCCGGATACCGTGGTAAATTCTTCCTGTTTGGTGATGATGTTCTTCGCCCCGTTCTGCTCGAATCCGGCCAGGACCTGATCTACGGCCTGGTCGTAGTCCGGAGGAGAGTCTGCCTTGCTGAATACGGTGGATACCGCGGCGATTGACAGGTGTGCCCTGGCGTTATTGTAGGCAAAAGCATCCATGTCCTGTATCGCTGCCCGGGCTTCTGCGGGGAGTTCCACTTCCCTGCGGAATAGCACTTCCGGGGTTTCAAGGAGCACGGGCGGATAACCATAAGAACTCGCAATCCACTCGCCTTCGAGCAGGGATTTGCTGGGATTTCCCAACAGATAATCCTTTACATTCTGAAAGCCGAAATAACCCACGGACGCCACGATGGAAACCAGCAGGACGCCTGCCGCAGCCACGGCTGCGATGCGGATTTTTTTACGCCTTTCCCTGGCGGCGATTTCGGCCCGGTATTCTTCCTGTTGCAACAGCTCTTCCTCTGTTGGTTCCGGCAGGGCCTCTTTGGTCTTGCGGACAATTTGTTCCACGCTGGCCCGGTCAGCCTCCGCTTTTTGTACCGGAGGTTTCGATTTGGCAAATTTGACCAGGTCTGCGGTCTCCAGGATCTTCCGGAATTGTATAAGGGTGTCTTCCTCCAGGTCGAGTTTCCCGGCATCCCGGAGCAATTCCAACTTCTCGAGGAGCTGGGCCGTGGTGCTCTCCAGGGCGCTTATGTGCACTTCTTCCTCCAGGTAGGCCCGAACGATATCCGTAAGTTCCGTGTAATACTGTTTGAATTCATCCTGGATGAGGTATCTGGATGTTTCCAGGCGCTTGAGTTCTTTAAGGGCCCGTTCGTATGGAGGCAAAAGGGCTTCCTGAGCCTCCTGGCTAAGCGGTTTTTTGCGGAATACGTACCAGTAAAGCGCCCCTGCCAACAGTACTCCAAGGAGGCCAAATCCCAGCCATTTGAGCCATCCAAAGCGGTTTGCCTCCACCCCCATCATGGGCTTAATGTCGTACATTTTCTGGTTGACCGTATCCACTGGTACCGTAGCTACTGAGACGAGCAGGGAGTCTGTGAAATACCCCTTTCCGTTGATGTCAATGCGCTGGGTGGGAAGCAGGTAGGCCCCTGAATCGAACTGGGTCAGGGCGTAGGTTTTCTGCAGGAGGATACGGCTGTTTTTTCGGGTGGTATCGGTTTTGAACGCCTCCACCGTCTCCAGGGGGGAGAAGGTTTGTCCTTCGGGAAAAATCACCTGGGCCGAGGAATCCACTTCCACGGCTACCGTCCAGTGGATCTGCTCCCCGATGCGGATGGATGCCGTATCCACGGCGGAAGAAATCCTGGGGGCTTCCTGGGCGAAATCAAGGGTCGGGAAAAGCAGGAAAAAGGCGAGCAGGGGCAAGCATAAGCTTACCCGCACTCCTGTCCAGCCTAAAATTCCCTCCTTTGACATCAGGTTCTTTGTTTAAAATATCCCAATAACTTCTTTACATAGCTTTCATCCACGCGACAATCCAGTTGTCCGCATCCGGCCCGGGCAAATGTTTCCCGGAAATAATCTACCTGTTGCCCGTAGTGACGGGAATAGGCTTCCCGAATCTTGCGGGAATGGGTGTTTACCCAACGGATCTGTCCGGTTTCGGAATCCTTCATTGAAACTACCCCGAGATCAGGCAGCTCCTGCTCCATGGGATCGAAAACCCGGATTCCGGTCAGGTCGTGTTTCTTGCCCGTGATCCTGAGGTTGTGCTCGTAATCAGCTGCCATGAAATCCGAAAGGACGAAGACGATCGATTTTTTCTTCAGCACATTGGAAAGGAACTTCAGGGCCCCTGAGATATCGGTCTGATGGCTTTGCGGCTCAAATTCCAGCAATTCGCGGATGATCCTCAGGACATGGCTTTTCCCCTTTTTTGGCGGGATGAACAGCTCTACCTCGTCCGAAAACAAAATAAGCCCGACTTTGTCATTGTTCTGCAGGGCTGAAAAAGCCAGGGTGGCGGAAATTTCGGTGAGAACAACCCTTTTAAACCGGTCCACGGTGCCGAAAAACTCGGAACCGCTCACATCCACCATCAACATCATCGTGAGTTCCCGTTCTTCCTCGAAGACTTTTACAAAGGGTTCATTATACCGGGCTGTGACATTCCAGTCGATGCTCCTCACATCATCCCCGTACTGGTACTGGCGCACCTCGCTGAACGTCATTCCCCTCCCCTTGAAGGTGGAATGATACTCCCCTCCAAAGATGTGATCGGAAAGACGGCGCGTCTTAATCTCGATCTTTCGGACTTTCTTTAAAAGTTCTTTAGTGTCCATGACAGTTCACGGGTAATTTCAGCCTGAAGACAGGCGGCGGCATCTCAGAAAGCCTGGCAGAATCCCCTATGGGACCTCGATCTCGTTTACGATCCGGTTGACAATTTCCTCCGAGGTTACATTTTCGGCCTCGGCCTCGTAGGTAATACCGATCCTGTGGCGCAGGACGTCATGTACAACAGCCCGCACATCCTCGGGGACCACGTATCCCCTGCGCTTGATAAAGGCATAGCACTTGGCGGCACTGGCCATATTGATGCTTCCCCGGGGAGAGGCCCCGAAGCTGATCAGAGGTTTGAGATCGGACAAATTGTACTTCTCAGGATAGCGGGTGGCAAAAACGATGTCCAGGATGTATTTTTCTATCTTTTCATCCATATAGACCTCCCGTACTGCCTGTTGTGCCTTGAGGATTTGTTTCAGGCTCACCACCGGGCGGATTTCAGGGACCCCCCCTTTGAGATTCTGACGCATGATTAATTGTTCCTCCGTCATCTTCGGATAATCAATTATGGTCTTGAGCATGAACCGGTCTACCTGTGCCTCTGGAAGGGGGTAGGTTCCTTCCTGTTCCACCGGGTTCTGGGTGGCCATAACCAGGAAAGGCTCATCGAGGGGGAAGGTTTCGTCCCCAATGGTAACCTGCCGTTCCTGCATGGCTTCCAGCAGGGCGGACTGTACTTTGGCAGGGGCCCTGTTGATTTCGTCCGCCAGAATGAAGTTGGCGAAAATGGGCCCTTTTTTGATGGAAAAATCGTTTTCCTTGATATTGTAAATAAGCGTCCCGATAACGTCTGCCGGCAACAAATCAGGGGTGAACTGGATTCGGGAGAAACTGCCCTTCACCGCCCTGGAAAGCGTGTTGATCGCGAGGGTTTTGGCAAGGCCCGGAACCCCTTCAAGAAGGATGTGCCCACGTCCGAGCAACCCGATGAGCAGCCGGTCGATCATGTGCCGCTGCCCCACAATGGTTTTATCCATTTCCTTAACGAGCAGGTCTATGAAGGCACTTTCCTCGGAGATTTTTTCATTTACGGCGCTGATATCAACCGTCCTCGTTTCTTCCATAAAAAGGCTTTAGTAATTGTTTTTCAAATCGTTGGTCAATTGCACCTCGCAAATTGAAAATTTATTTAGTGACTGCCTGTTAACGATTGGTTAAAAATACCGTAAACCCCCCAGTTTTATGATGCTTTTAAGGGATTTTCTTCCTATTTTCACGGGGTATGAATACCCAAATAAATTACTCGAGAATAATCGCCGGAACGATGACCTGGGGTCAGGGGGGAAGGCGTTGTTCCACGGTTGAGATGGCAGGCCTGATCAGTGACTGCCTGGAGATGGGGATTACCACTTTTGACCACGCTGACATTTACGGCGGCTACACCACCGAGGCCGATTTCGGGAAGGCATTTTTACAAAGCGGAATTGACCGGGATTCCCTTCAACTGATCAGCAAATGCGGCATTCAGTATATTTCCGAAGCCAGGCCGGTTCGCGTCAAGCACTATGAGTACGGCACAGATTATATCCTGCACTCGGCAACCAATTCCCTTAAAAACCTGAAGACCGATTATCTGGACTTGCTGTTATTGCACCGCCCGAGTCCGCTTATGGACCCGGAAGAGGTCGCGGCTGCCTTCACGGCGTTGAGGGATTCGGGAAAGGTGAAATCCTTCGGGGTGTCAAACTTCACCCCTTCCCAGATCCGGCTGATCGAATCTGCCGTGCCTGTGGAAGCCCATCAGTTTGAGTGTTCCCTCACCGCCGACAAGGCCCTTTGGGACGGGACCCTGGACGATTGTATTACCGGCAGGCGCTTGGCCATGGCCTGGAGCCCGCTCGGGGCATATTTCAAAGATTCAGATGCCCGGATTGAAAGAATCCGGCAATGTATAGAACCCCTGACTGAGAAATACGGGGCATCTGTGAGCCAGATATTGCTGGCATGGCTGCTCCGTCATCCGGCCGGAATCCACCCGGTGGTGGGCACGACCCGGCCCGGCCGCCTCAGAGAATCCTTTGAGGCCCTTTCTGTCGAATTGGAACTGGAAGACTGGTTTGCCATGCTGGAGGCCAGCCAGGGCCATAAAGTACCTTGAAAACCCAACCTATGGATAAAACTGTTTTCATTACCGGAGCGAGTAGTGGCATTGGACGGGCAACCACGCAGTTGCTGGCTGAAAAGGGATGTCGTATTGTTGCCTGTGGCCGGAGGGAAGAACGCCTGGCCGCCCTGAAAGATACGTGGGGAGCAAAGCTGCATACCCTGAGTTTTGATGTCCGTGACCGTGAGGAGGTTTTCCGCGCGATTGAGTCGCTTCCCCCGGAATTCAGGGAAGTGGACATCCTGATCAACAATGCCGGAAATGCCCATGGCCTGGACCTGATCGACCAGGGAAGCCTGGATGACTGGGACGCCATGATAGACATCAATGTCAAAGGACTGCTGTATGTCACCAAGGCCCTGTTACCCTCCCTGCTTAAGGACGGACGCGGCCATATCATCAATATCGGTTCAACGGCCGGGAAAGAGGTATACCCCAAAGGAAATGTCTACTGCGCGAGCAAACACGCCGTGGATGCCATCAACCAGGCACTCCGGATCGATCTGAATGCCCATGGGGTCCGTGTAGGGGCTGTTAACCCCGGGCTGGTGCAAACGGAATTCAGCGAGGTGCGTTTCAAAGGGGATACCGAGCGGGCTGAGGGAGTATACCAGGGGTACCAGCCCCTGACCCCCGAGGACATTGCTGAGATCATCTATTTTGTAATCAGCCGACCCTGGCATGTAAATATCGCAGACCTGGTCGTAATGCCGACGGATCAGGCCAGTAGTACCATTGTGCGGAAATCCACATGATCAATAAACGACTGTTGATAAAAAACCTGCTCGCACATAATGACGAGAACAGTTTTTATGACAAGAAGCGGTTTGTAGACATCAGTCAAAGGGAAGGAAAGGCTAAATTCCTGAAACATGTCTGTGCCCTTGCCAACAGCAATCCCGGGAATCGTTCCTACATTGTCATCGGGGTGGAGGATGAAGACAATGAGATTATTGGGGTGGATTTCTTTGACGACAGCAAGATCCAGAACCTGGTGAATGCCTATCTTGAAAATCCGCCCCTGATTTCCTATGAGAATGTACTGTTTCCGCACCTTCCGGAAGGGAAGGTGGTAGGTTTGGTCACGATCACCTCCTCCGGGAAGGTCTGTGCCCTTCGCCGGAATATCTGGAAGTACTACGGGGGAGCCGTTTTCTTCCGGGAGGGGAGCATCAGCATGCCGAAGAACTTCGATATTGCCCTGGCGGACACAAATTCAGGGACCGTTTCGGAAATTGAAAAACACGCGCGAAACAATATTGAGCTTACCCTGGATGGGGTAATCGATTTTCTCAACAACCGGCACAAGGACCTCGCCAGTTCTTACAAGGTATTCAAGGAGCAATTCGTGGTCTGCTGGGCGGGCAACCAGAAGAAGGTAAAGGATACCGATTACTTTTCACGGGTTGATATAGAGCTGATCAACGAGCAGGTAAAACTGTTCTATTCAACCCTGGACGAGGTTTCCATTTCCTATGATGCGGACTCCTTCAACATCACCGAATACGTCTACCTGGGCCTGGGGGATCAAAAGCGGTATTATCCCCTGGAAGAGGTTTCTATCCGGTTTGCGGACAACGGGACCTACCAGATCCTGGGGGAGCTCATTTTTGAACCGCCCCAATACGACCGGAAGACACTTCATCATATCCTGAACACCAACAAGGCGCTCTTTAATAAGGCACGGCAGGGAATAGATCTCAAACCCTCGGAAAAGAACGATCTCAGGAGATTCCCGGCCACGTCACTGATTTGCTACCTCAACGGATTCGAGGAAGCAGGCGAACTCATGCAGGAGGCGCGGACATGGCTTAAAAAGAAGGATGCCGCTGCCTATCAATCCCTGAAGGAAGCGCTGCGAATTCTCCGAAAGGTCCGTTATAACTGAATTATACTTTTGCGAGCCAAAGAAGTTCAAACGGAGCCAGTTCCAGCAGGCCGCTTCGGATGCTTTTGGATGCCCCGTCGATCAGGTTCCGGTATTTTCCGTTCCCGACATAGCCAAGGGCTGTAAGCCAGGAGGCATTCACCACCTGGGGGTGGGTATCAAAGTTGGCAATCACCAGCAAGCCCTCTGCTCCGCTCCTGCCCCGTTCCAAAACGAACAGGTGATCGTTGCCCGGATCGTGGAGGAGGGTATTGTCGCGGTCTGCCAGGACCGGAAGCTTCCTGCGCAGAGAGATCAGGTTTCGGATCCCATGGTAGATTTCGGACGCCGGCGTCTCCGTAGTCTCCAGTCCTGCAACGGTTTCCCAGTCGTGCACAGGCCGGTTGATCCACCGGCTGTCATCCAATTTATCCGGGTCCCGGGCGTAGGAGTAGTCATTCAGCATCCCTAGTTCATCTCCTGCATAAACCAGGGGGATTCCCGGGGACGCAAAAATAATCCCGTATAGCATCATTATTTTTGAGATCGCGTCCCTTATCCCTTGCGGATCTTTTTCCTCCAGGGCTTTCTCCAGGCCGAGGAGCGAAGCTGTACTGCCGGTAATCCGCCCGTCCCCGGTCAGGGGATTATACATAAAAACAGCCCCTTTGGCGGGAGACCAGTCAAGACGCTGGCAGAAGTAGTCCAGGAGGAACCTTCGGTGCTGTCCGGGATCCCATCCCAGCGCAGCAATGTGGGCATCGTCAAACCCGAGCCCGATGTCGTCGTGGCAGCGGATGTAATTAATCCAGGTACAGGAATCCGGCTTTGGAGGCAAAAACCGCAGGCTCCGGTTAAGCAGCAGGGTTTTTTTAGTTGCCACGGAATTCCAGAGGCACGCCATGAATGTGGCGTTGTAAGCGATTTCACATTCGTTGCCCTTTAAGTGGCCTTCCCCGAAATACCGGACGATTTCATCCGGGGCTACAATGGCCTCGGCAAGAATGATAACACCGGGGGCCACCACCTGCAGGCAAAGCCGGAACAGAGAAACAAGCCGGTGTGCTTCCGGGAGGTTTTGGGAATCCGTCCCTATCTTCTTCCAGAGAAACGCAAGGGCATCAAACCGAACGACATCCACCCCTTTGTTGGCCAACTGCACAAGGTTCTCCAACATGGAGAGGAACACCTGGGGGTTGGCGTAGTTCAGGTCCCACTGGTACGTGTTGAAAACCGTCATCACCCACTGGTCCATTTCAGGGATGTAGGTAAAATTCCCCGGGGCTGTTTCCGGAAAGACCTCCGGCAGGCTTTCCTCGTACTGGTCGGGGACCCTTCTGTCGGGGAAGGTGTAGTAATAAGCCTGGAATTCTGCCTCACCTTTTCGGGCCCGTTCTGCCCAGGGAAACTCATCTGAGGTGTGATTCACGACGAAATCCAGCATCAGGCAAATGCCTTTTTCACGGAATTTGGAGGTGAGCCTGTCTAAATCCTCCTCCTTGCCAAAGGCGGGGGCAATTTCTGTATAACTACTGACGGCATAGCCTCCGTCGTTGGGTCCATCAGGCCTTTTGTTGATAGGCATCAGATGGAGGAAATTCACACCCAGTTTTTCAAAATAGGGGAGTTTTTCCTCCAAACCCCGGAGGTTCCCGCTAAACCGGTCGACATAGAGCTGCATCCCGACCCAACTTTCGGATTGGTACCAATTTTCTTCACCCACCCTGCGAAGGTCCTGTAATTTCAATTCGCGGGAGCGCGTCCTGAATAGGGTGTGGAGTTGTTCCTGAAGCCTGAAGAACGTATCGCGATGTTGAGATTCGGGGTAGAGGGAAAAGAAAAGTTGCTGCAGGAGGGTATAGTTCGCTGCCAGTCTTTTTTCGAAAAGGTGATTTAAAACCGCTGCGGTGGGTTCTTTATCCATACTGCCCTGAAGGGCACGGTGAATGGCAGCCTGGTTCATCGAAGAGCGGCCTTGAGTTGGTTCTGGTCAGGAAGGGAGGGGATGGCACCAAATTGCGTGGTTGTAAGGGCACCGGCCGCATTGGAAGTGCGCACCATTTCTGAAAGCATGTCGTAATTATCCGTAGCCTTTTCCGGGTCTTCCAGGCTGGACAGCAGGTATAGCAGGCATCCGATGAAAGCATCCCCTGCTCCTGTCGTGTCCACAGGCGAAACGGGTATACTGGGGATGGTCCCCTGCCGGGAGGATGTGCTCAGGAAGGTGCCTTCACTACCAAGGGTGATGACGATGGCTTTGGTCCCTATCCCGTGCAACGCGCCGCAGGCCTTTTCCAAATCCTTATGGCCGCTGAGCAGCTGGGCCTCTTCCAGGGAAAACTTGCATAAATGGGATTTTTCAACAAAGGGGAGGCACTTTTTGACAAAATCTGCTTCTCTTTTCTTCCAGAGATCATGCCTGAAGTTTGGGTCAAAACTGATGAAGGCCCTTTCCGTTAGCCCATCAAAAAAATAATGGCCGTAGGCCGATTCCAGGGGTCCTCCAAGCAGGGCAGTGGCCGCACCCAGGTGCAGCATGTTGTTTTTGAAGTCCTGCTTGATTTTCGGAAGGTACTTCAATTCGCGGTCGGCTCCCCGGCTGAATACAAAATCCCGTTCCCCGTCTTCGGAAATGGATACAAAGGCCAGAGTCGTAAAGGTTTCCGAACGCTGTATACAGGTCGTGTCCACTTTGTTTTCCCGCAGGATGTCGTGAAGGTAATTGCCGAAGGGATCCTCCCCGATGCAACCGATAAAGGAGCTTTTTCCACCCAGTCGCGTAATCGCGCAGGCGACGTTGGCCGGGGCTCCCCCTGCTTTTTTGGTAAACACGGTGGCTTTACTCAGGTCATTGCCCTGGTTTTCGGCCACAAAGTCGATAAGCAATTCACCGATGCAGAATACCTTTTTCATTTTTTCCGATATGCTCGTAGGTACGTTTCCCTGTAAATTCCTGCAAAACCATTGGGGCAATCCCGGGGCAATCAGGACCTTTCTTTGGGAAGTGAAAAGTAAACAGAAAACCGCGTTTAAACCAAAATTTGACCGATTATTCGCGCTTCCTTTTTCGGGAATGCCCGGACCATTGTACCTTGGCAGCGTCTGTCGATTTAACGAACCATGAGACAACTCGTAATAGGGGACATTCACGGGGGGCTAAGGGCCCTGAAGGAAGTTCTGGCCAGGGTGGGCCCGGGGCCGGGGGACCTTTTGATATTCCTCGGGGATTATGTAGATGGCTGGAGCGATGCAGCCGAAACCATCGATTACCTGATCTCCCTGCGTGAGCGGCATACCTGCCTTTTTCTGAGGGGAAATCACGACGAATTGTGCCTGAAATGGCTTCTTGAGGGTACGGCAAACCCGCTATGGCTGGAATCAGGAGGGGAGGCTACCCAGAAATCCTACCGGGGTATTGGCCCGCAAACTCGGAAAGGGCATATCCGATTTCTGGAATCGCTTGAGAATTATTACCGGGATCCCGGGAACCGGTTGTTCCTGCATGCCGGGTTTACCAACCTCAAAGGGGTCCAACACGAATATTTCCCCAAGAACTTCTACTGGGACCGCACTCTCTGGGAGACGGCCCTTTCCCTGAACCCCGGGTTAAAGCCCGAAGACGCCTTTTACCCGGCAAGGCTGAAGTTATATGCAGAAATCTTTATAGGTCATACCCCCGTTACCAGGCTTGGACATGAAACTCCGTACCGGGCAGCGAATGTATGGAATGTGGATACCGGAGCCGCTTTCAAAGGCCCGCTTTCAGTTCTGGAAGTCGAAAGCAAAAGGGTCTGGCAGAGCCAGCCCGTATTCGTGCACTATCCCGAAGAACGGGGACGCAACTAAGAGTGGGGAACCCATAGGGCAGGGGAATGGCCCTGGATTAGATCTTTCCGCGGAGATGTTGTTGCTGCCATTTGGCCAGTTCCCTCCATTTTCCTTCATAGGCCATACGGGCCTGCATGGGCCAGGAAGCGGGGTCGTGGATCTTATACCGGTCTCCTCCTGAATCGAGCACCTCCTGGCACTTGGCCACGGAAATGTCGGAGAGCGCTTTCCAGGATTTTATCTGAAAATTGTGAAAAAGCCCTTCGATCTTTGGCCCGATCCCTTCGATAATAGTAAGGTCATCCTGCAGGACTTTTTTGCCGAGTGCGGCCTTTGCCGCATCCGGATCAAATGGGATGGCCCTCGAGACATTGCGGGCCCTTGCGACCGCAAGCCGCCCCATGCATGAATCCAGGTCGGCTCTCAGTTTTTCATTGGTGGAATTGAGAACCTCCAGTTCACTTCTGAGAGAGGAGGATCCCATGGGCCCTCTTCCCCAGAGGTATCCAATAACCCCGCACAAAATACCCGATAACATCGGGATTATCCAGTATAAAAGATTCGCGTTTTCGATGTCCATAGCTGATCTTAAAGTAATAGGGAACTACATCGGAAGTCCTAATCCCCAAGCGTTTAAAAAAAACGGATTTCTAACGGGTTCATCCCAGTATACAAGGTATTAAAAATTCCCGGATTAGAAGGGTATTCTCTGCAGAGGACCGCAAATTTCGGATGAGTGGAAACCCCGTTCCATTTTACCGGGATCTGTCAAATTTGCCAACCATACAATTATGTATGCAGGTTATACATTTGACCTTGCTTTAATTGCCTTATTTGGGAACTTTATAAAAACCTCCGGAGGGATCTTTTAACTCCTGAAACAGCCTGCAGTCCTGCAGGTTCCCCATCCGAGTGGTTTTTATTTTGGATTAGTTTGGTTAGTTTAAAAATCCGCCAATAGCCCGCTAAGCTGCTATGGCGGATTTTTCGTTTGTGCAAAAGCCCCTTCTGATTTTCCTCAGGGGAGCTGTGTGGTCAGGATCCTCCTTTTACAGGTCAAACTTGATGCCTTGTGCGAGGGGGAGTCCCGTACTGTAATTAATGGTATTGGTCTGGCGGCGCATGTAGATCTTCCAGGCGTCCGAACCGGATTCACGCCCCCCTCCAGTTTCTTTTTCCCCTCCAAAGGCACCTCCGATTTCTGCCCCGGAAGTCCCGATATTTACATTGGCAATTCCACAGTCGCTGCCCGCTGCGGACAGGAAGGCCTCGGCCTCCCGGAGGTTGTTGGTCATTATGGCAGAAGAGAGTCCCTGCCGTACCCCGTTTTGCAGGGCAATGGCATTTTCAACACCATCCCGGTACTTCAACAGGTATAGAATGGGAGCAAAAGTCTCATGCTGAACAATGTCATAGTGGTTTTCTGCCTCGGCAATGGCGGGCTTCACATAACACCCGCTTTCAAAACCGGGCCCATCCAGGACCCCGCCGGGCACGATGAGGCGTCCGCCTTCTTCAACGACCTTGCTGAGGGCTTCCTGATACATGGCCACGGCATCCGTATCGATGAGCGGCCCCACGTGGTTGTTTTCGTCAAGGGGGTTCCCAATTCTCACCTGGCCATAGGCGCTGACCAGGGCATCCCGGACCTCGTCATAAATGGATTCGTGAATGATCAGCCGTCGGGTGGAAGTACAGCGTTGTCCACAGGTACCCACGGCCCCGAAAACGGCTCCAATCACGGTCATCTTTATATCTGCATCCGGGGTAACGATAATCGCGTTATTTCCCCCCAGCTCGAGAAGTGTTTTTCCCAGCCGGGCTCCAACTGCCTGGGCCACGATCTTTCCCATCCGGATGGATCCGGTGGCTGATACCAGGGGAACCCGATCGTCATTTGTCATGAATTCTCCCACCCGGTAATCCCCGTTTATAAGGCAGGAAATGCCTTCAGGCATGCCATTCTCCCGAAATACTTCCGCGGCGATGTGCTGGCAGGCTACCCCACACAGGGGAGCTTTCTCAGAAGGTTTCCATACACAGACATCCCCACAAACCCAGGCCAGGGCCGTATTCCAACTCCAGACCGCTACCGGAAAGTTGAAAGCAGAGATAATCCCCACAATCCCGAGGGGGTGGTATTGTTCGTACATCCGGTGTTTCGGACGTTCTGAGTGCATGGTTAAACCGTGTAACTGGCGGGAAAGACCTACTGCAAAATCGCAGATATCGATCATTTCCTGAACTTCCCCCAGGCCCTCCTGATAGGATTTGCCCATTTCATAGGAGACCAGTTTCCCCAGGGGTTCTTTCAACTCGCGCAGCCGTTCGCCGAACTGGCGTACAATCTCACCCCGTTTGGGCGCCGGAACAGCCCTCCATATTTTGAATGCTTCTGTGGCGGTTTCAATTACCTTTTCGTAGTCTTCCCGGGTAGTTGTCTGCACCTTTGCAATTAGGGCCCCGTCGACGGGGGATGCCGATTCGAGGATTTCCCCTTCTGCAAAGCAGTTTTTCCCGGTAGAGGAACCCGGGTTTAAATCCCGGATCCCAAGCGCTTGTAAAGCTTGTTCAATTCCAAAATCAAGTGCCACTTCAGCCATTTTGTAACGTTTTATTTCTGTTTTGTTAGAATTCCTACAAAATTACGAAATCTATGGTCGGGAAGAGGTGTCCGGGCATGAAACTTTTTAAATCCGGGGGAGGATATCCGGGCCCCTGAAGATTGAACACCCGAGGGCAGGAGTTCCCTTAAAACCAGGAGAGGATATTGAAGTACAGGCTCTATGGCTCCAAGACAAACGCACTCCCGT
This sequence comes from uncultured Flavobacteriaceae bacterium, assembly GCA_965365265.1. Taxonomy (GTDB): domain Bacteria; phylum Bacteroidota; class Bacteroidia; order Flavobacteriales; family Flavobacteriaceae; genus Robiginitalea. The sequence goes on along the minus strand of CBDUBB010000003.1, from coordinate 7,403 downwards.
TTATTCCGGCAGAATACTATGCTTCCGTGGATGAAGTAAAGCGCTCGTCTGCCTCCATTACACTGCCGCAGCTATCGCAGGTCCGCAGCTCCGGGGAATTGTAAAAGTGCTCAAAATGGGTGAGAAAATCCTTTTCGATATCCTTCAGGGTAAAGTACACCTCGTGGAGTTTGTGATTGCAGTTGTCGCAATACCAGAGCAGTCCGTCTTTAAGGTTTAGGTGATCCCGCCGCCGTTCAATTACCAGGCCTATCGAATTTTGGTGCCTCTCCGGGGAGTGCGGCACTTTTGCGGGGTGCAGGTACATATCGCCCGGGCCGAGCTTCAAGGTCTTTTTCTCACCATTTTCCTGAACGTGCACCTCGATGTTCCCTTCCAGCTGGTAGAACAACTCTTCGGTTTCATTGTAATGGTAATCCTTTCGCGCATTGGGTCCTGCGACGATCATGACGATATAGTCTCCGGCCTCCTTGTAGAGGTTCCTGTTGCCTACTGGGGGCTTTAACTCATCCCGGTGGGCGTCAATCCATTCGTTGAGGTTGAAAGGGGGGGTGATCTTCATAGGGCCTGGTTTCAAATGTCAGGACCTAAAGATACGGAAAAAGCACGGCTGGGCCTCAAACAGCTGTGCTGGCCGAAGCCGGAAAAGAAGTTGTTATTTCAAATAAAAAAGTTGGGTAAAGAACAGGGTCCCATTCGAATCCCTTTTAACACTGATGGCCGTGTGCGAAAAATCTCCCTCCATGGTTTTCCGGTGGGAGTCACTGGCCAGCCAGCCTTCCAGGGCCTTCTGGGCAGAAGGGTAGTCCTTGGCCAGATTCTCGGCTACCGCCTGGGCGTTCACGGCCTTGACAATGCTGGAGGCACGGGCACTGAAATTGTAATGACTGATTGTCCCTGTGGACACCATATAATCCGTATGCTCATTGGCGTAATCATAGGCCACCTGGCTGAAGGATAAAGGGGTATGACCCAGGGTCTCCCGGTGGGAATTCACCAGGTCCAACAGGGCACTTTCCACAGAGGGTACATTTTCTGCCACAGGGATGGGGTCTGCATCAACCGGATCTTTCGCACAGGAAAGTGCCAGGCCGACGAACAGCACCATCAGGGCTTGCTGCAACTTCATTTTCATAGGGTGTTCTTGTCAGCAGCAGGCCAACTCTCAGTAAGATTGGGGTGTTCTCACCTCAGGCTCGCGGACCGGAGGATAGCAACGTTCGAATATACGGCAAAGGCCCCTGCGGAATCTTCTTTTTTCGACCAAAAGATCGTTCCGACCGAAGACCGGTATTCCGATGATTTGAAAGTGTTTATGAAAGCGAAAAAGGCATTTAAAAACCCACAAAAAAAGTAAGTAAAGGACTACTGCTCTTCCATGAATTCCTCCATCAATTCCGGTTCGAGAACCTTTGAAAAAACAAATGCCCCGGTTTCCTTTAAGGGGCCATAGAAGATCGATTCTTCAAAGGCTTCTGGATCTATCCAGTGCAAGGGTAGGCTGGCCCGTTCCAGAAAGATCAGCAGTGCTCCCAGGATAACAGCCACCTTTACTAGCCCGAAAATCCCACCCGCAATTCGGTTGAGCAAACCGAGCATGGCGAAATCTGCGATGCGCGTGAGGACCTTGCCAAGCAGGTGTACGGCCACTACGATGGCTATAAAAGTGATGATAAAAGCGGTGATCTTAATGTAGGAGGCATCCCAGTCCAGGCGCTGGTTTAGGTAATCCGATGTGAGATAGGAAAAATGAATGGCGCCGTAGATGCCTGCTATCAGGGCGATCACCGAAGCGATCTCGACGAAAAACCCATTTTTAAGCCCTCTGAAAAGCCCATACGCCAACAGGACGGCAAGAATGATGTCCAGTATTCCCATTCCCTGTTTTTAACAAAGATAGCGCATTGATTTGTACCTTTGGGACTTCTGAAAGGAGTTCCAAAACCTTTGAAAAGTATGTCGCGGGATCCACTACTGAAAGAACGATGGGAAGTTCTGACTGAAAAGTTGTCACAGCAATTTGCCGACGGTGCCCCTCTTGACCTGGATGCCATCATATATCTGATAGGGGTGCAGGAACTCGGGCAACTGCACCGCTCCTTCAAAAAAGATGAAAAAATCAACCTGATGCATATTGCCATATGCAGGCTGCTGGAACCCTATGGCTATTACGAATTCGACTTTTTTGATGAGGAGGGGTGGCCACACTACCGGTTGGTGGAATCCCTTCCACCATTAAGGGCCGGAGAACAGTCGGTCCTGATGAAAGAGGCTATCGTATCTTATTTCACCGAGAAGCAATACTTGTCATGACCCCCGAAACGCCTTATTACGCCGTGGTTTTCACCTCCATCAGAACATCCCTGGAGGAGGAACCATACGCTGAAATGGCTGTTGAAATGATGGAACTTGCGCGCAAACAGCCAGGATTTATGGGGGTTGACCACGCCAGGGAGGATATCGGGATTACGGTGAGTTACTGGGATTCGATGAAAAGCATTGCAGACTGGAAATCCCATGCAAGACACAAGCTTGCCCAGGAAAAGGGCCGGGAGCGCTGGTACGAATCCTACACCATTCGGATTTGCCGGGTGGAGCGGGAATATTCCTTTGTTGGGAAAAAGTAGGAACCTATAAGAACAGCGCACGGCCGTATGTGGCCTTTTCATCGCAACGAAGGTTTGACAGCCATCTTCCTATCCCTTATTTTTGGAAAAAACTGACTATTGCTATGGAAGAAACACGCCCCTTTTCGGCCCTTACCAGGCCTCAGGACCTCGCGTCATTAACCTCAGAAACATTTGACCTGGTGGTCATAGGAGGCGGGATTACAGGAGCCGGTATAGCCCTGGATGCTGCTTCACGAGGGTTGAAGGTGGCGCTTCTGGAAAAAGGGGATTTCGCCTCCGGCACCAGCAGCAAGTCCACCAAACTCATCCACGGAGGGCTTCGGTATCTGAAACAGTTCGATTTCTGGCTGGTCAAGGAAGTGGGATCCGAACGAGCCATCGTGCACAAGCTGGCCCCGCACCTGGTACTCCCGGAAAAAATGCTGCTGCCCCTTATCGAAGGAGGGTCGTATGGAAAATGGCTTACCTCCATCGGACTAAAGGTCTACGATATCCTGGCACAGGTCACGGGCGATGATAAAAGGCAGATGCTCGAGAAAAAAGAAGCCCTTAAAAAGGAACCGTTATTGCCCAGGAAACTTCTCAAAGGGGCCGGTTACTATGCCGAATACCGGACAGACGATTCCCGCCTGACTATTGAAAACATAAAAACCAGTCTACAGTTTGGGGCCAGGGCCCTTAATTATGCCGAAGTGACCGATTTTCGGTATGACGATGACGGAGCAGTTTCCGGGGTGGTAGCGAAGGATCTGATCGGAGGGAAGTCCTTCGAGGTGGCCTCCCGGTATGTGATCAGTGCTGCCGGTCCCTGGGTGGACGACCTCAGAAGTGTCAACCACAGCAAGAAGGGCAAGCGACTCCACCTCACCAAAGGGGTACATCTGGTATTTCCCTATGAGAAGCTCCCGGTAAAGCAGTCCGTATATTTCGACGTTCCGGACGGCAGGATGATCTTCGCCATCCCCAGGGGCCGGATCACCTATGTCGGGACTACCGATACCAACTACGATTTGGACAAGGACGATGTGCGGACAGATCTGGCCGATGCAATTTACCTGATCTCGGCGGTCAATAACATGTTTCCCTCCATTGAACTGGAAATGTCAGACATCGAGTCTTCCTGGGCCGGACTCAGGCCGCTGATCCATGAAGAAGGCAAATCTGCGTCCGAACTTTCGCGAAAGGACGAGATATTCACCTCAGATACCGGGCTCATCAGCATTGCGGGAGGCAAGCTCACGGGGTATCGAAAAATGGCTGAAAGGGTCGTCAACCATATCGGCCGGAAGATGGAAGAGGACATGGGGCTGGAGTTCAGGGAATGCACAACGGACAAGATCCCGCTTTGCGGCAATGATTTCTCCAAATTCAAGGAGGTCAAAAAATATATGGGAGAAGTGGCCAGTGAACTTGAAAAGGATGGATTTGAGCACTACGATGCCTGGTATCTGGTCACGAATTACGGCCGGCAAACCGGTGAAATCCTCAGGACCTTCCGAAAACTTAAGGATGCTGATCCCCACTGGAGGCTGATGAAAGCCGAACTTCATTTCGGCATTGCTTACGAAATGGTACAAAACCCCATGGATTTTCTGATCCGGAGGACCGGACGCCTGTATTTTGACATACATTCGGTACGGAAGTACTACGGCGAGGTGATCGATGAGTGCGCTAAAAAATTAAAGGCCGGTTCGAAGTCAAAAACCGCCTGGAAGGCCGAAATGGAAACCCAGCTCGAACGCCATAGTGTGTTCAGCCTGGAAAGGATCTGACGGATTCGGAACTAAAACCAGGGGGTCAACTGATCTGGTCCGCGAGCTCGGTGAAGACTTTTTTCGGGTTTTCGGTCTTGTAAAGCACGCGGTAGACGGCATCGATGATGGGTGTCTTAACCTTCTTTTCAAACCCTTCCTTTATCTTGAAGGCGCTTTTTACGGCGTAATACCCTTCCGCCACCATATTCATTTCCATCATGGCACTTTTCACCGTATAGCCCTTACCTATCATATTGCCGAACATCCGGTTCCGGCTAAAGGTGGAATAACCGGTTACCAGCAGGTCCCCCAGATAGGCTGAATGGTTGATATTCCTGTCGATGTTGTACAACCGCTTGGTATACCGCTTCATCTCCCGTATGGCATTGCTCATGAGCACGGACTGAAAGTTATCCCCGTAACCCAGTCCATGGGCAATCCCTGCTGCAATAGCGTAGATGTTTTTCAACATGGCGGCGTACTCCGTCCCGATAATATCTTTACTCACCTTGGTTTTGATGTAGGAACTGCTGAGGGCTGCCGCCACTTTTTTTGCCCTTGTTTTGTCTGCACAGGCAATGGTGAGGTAAGACAGGCGTTCCAGGGCTACTTCCTCTGCATGGCAGGGGCCTGTGATGACTCCGATCTGTTTAAAGGGGATGTCGTACAAATCGTGGAAATGCTCCCCGACAATTTTGCCACTTTCAGGCACGATCCCCTTAATGGCCGAAAAGATGGTCTTATCTTTCAGGGAAACCGTGAGTTTTGTCAGTTCTTTTTCCAGGAATGCGGACGGGATCGCAAAGATCAGGATATCTGCGGCTGAGACGGCCTCGTCAATACGGTCTGTCAGGCGGAGTTGGGAGGTGTTGAATGTAACTGAGCTCAGATAGTTTGGGTTGTGCCCATGTTCGCGAATGTATTCGAGGGCTTCGGTATTCCTCATATACCAGCAAACCTCCTCCAAATTCTCACACAGCATCTTAACCAGGGCGGTTCCCCAGCTTCCCCCGCCCAGAACGGCAAATTTTGGTTGTTTCTTCACCAGGCTGACTTTTCTCAAAAGTAGTCATTTATTGATTTTCACAAGTTTCTGAACATCAAAACCTACCTGGACTAAGAGGCTTTCAAGGTTCCGCTCAGCTTCCCTGAATGTTGCTATTATTATTTCAGACTCCTTCCTGAATTGCTGAAATTCATTACCTTAAGGGAACTTAAAGGCGTCAGAGATGCAGGATTCTTCCAACATAGAGATGGGCAACAAGGCCCATAAAGAAATTCCCGGTAACCCCTCCACAGCTACCAGCAGCAAAAAACGGTTGAATGACCGTTCCACAAAAAAGGACCTGCGCATGCTCAGTGAGGCGGACTGGGAACACTGGGTGCATGAAGGCTATGTAGTGATCCGGGAGGCCATTACCCCGGAGCAGGCAGCTGAGACCGCGGCATTCCTTTGGGAATTCGAGGAGAAGGACCCTGACGATCCTGCTACCTGGTACACGGCGCCCCGGGCAGAAATGAAAATGAAGGAGCTAGCCGGCACCGGGATGGTGGAGGTCTATAACCACCAACAGCTTTGGGATAACCGCCAGGCCCCAAAGGTTTATGAGGCCTTTGTGGATATATGGGGGACGGAAGAGCTCTGGGTGACCATCGACCGGGCCAACCTGAATTTCCCCTCCCGTCCCGGCTACGAGCAGAAAGGGTTTATCCACTGGGATTACGATCCGGAAACAAAGCCCCAGAACGTGCAGGGGGTGCTTGCCCTGGCAGACCAGACCGACCCGGAAATGGGCGGGTTTCAGTGTATCCCCTGGCTGTATCGCAATTACGAAACCTGGAAAGGAACGCAACCGGAGGACCGGGACCATTTTCAGCCGGATATCAGCGGACTGGAAGACAAGCTGGTCAAGGTCAAACTGAGGGCAGGGGACCTGCTCATCTTCAACAGCCTGTTGCCACATGGGATCAGGCCGAACCTGTCAAAAGACAAGGTCCGCATCGCCCAATACATTTCCATGATGCCGGCAGAGCCGGAAAATGAGGCCCTGAGGCAATGGCGCATCCACTCCTGGAAAAACCGGGTAGCCCCGGAAGGATATGCCTTCCCGGGAGACCCCCGGAACTGGGAACAAACCCGCTATGAAAGAGCCACTCTTTCCGATCTGGGAAGGAAATTGCTCGGGTTGGATCCCTGGTAAGGGTTATTCCTTCATCAGGCTGATAGCCAACCCGCCTCCCGCGGCCAGTTGGTAATTCAGTCTGGAGCTGCTGTTCACCTCTTGCTTCTCGATCTCAATAGCCGTGGGATTATCCCTATAGTGCGCCTGCGGATGGTCCCTGTAGATGGTGGCCGAAAAGGAGCTGCCCTCTGGCAGGAAGCTGAAATCTATTTCGACTTCCCTTGGGTTTTCGTCCGTAATGGCTCCTAAAAACCAGTTGCCGGTCTCTCTTTCTTCCCGGGCGATGGTCACAAAATCCCCCACTTCCCCGTTCAGCACCCTGGTCTGCTCCCAATCTACCCCCACGTCCCGTATAAATTGCAGGGCGGGATGCCCCTCGTAGTTTTCGGGCAGGTCACACGCCATCTGGATAGGGCTGTAAATCACGACATACAGGGCCAGTTGCTGGGCAAGGGTAGTGTTTACCTGGCTTTCGGGCTTTTGCTTCAGTCCGATGTCGAAAACCCCCGGGGTAAAGTCGATGGGGCCGGCCAGCATTCGTGTAAATGCGACAATTGGCAGGTGTTCGGGAGGGTTTCCGCCCTCCACGGACCACGCATTGAATTCCTGCCCCCTCAGGCCTTCCCGCGAAATGGCATTGGGATAGGTCCTTCTCAGGCCGGTGGCTTTGATGGGTTCGTGAGCATTGATCGCCACCTCGTATTCCCGGCCACGACCGCTTTCAACAAACGCCGCCCACGCCTGAACACGCGCTGCGCCCGGGTAATCGCGATCATCCGGCACCACCACAACATCAATATCCAGTTGTTTGGCCGCTTTAAAAAAGGGTTGGCCTC
>CBDUBB010000002.1:0-23650 GCA_965365265.1 uncultured Flavobacteriaceae bacterium | reverse complement strand
GTATACATGCTGCTGGGTACCGGAGCTCCTGAGTATGAGCAATTTTTCAGGGAAGTCAGCTACCGGAGCCCCAATTTTATCTTCATCAATGCCCAGAGTGAGGACCTGATCGATTCCATGTACCTGGAGACAGACCTCTACCTGATGCCCAGCCTCTTTGAACCCTGCGGGATCAGCCAGATGCTTGCCATGAGAAATGGCAACCCCTGTCTGGCCCATGCCACGGGCGGGTTGAATGACACCATAAGCCATCTCAAAACCGGTTTCCTGTTTGGGGGTGCGAGGTATGCGGAGAAGATCACCCGGTTGCAGGAAGTTTTTGACCAGGCCCTTGCCCTCTTCGGGAATGAGCCTGAAACCTGGGAAAAAATTCGAAACCGGGCACGAAAACAGCGTTTTACCTGGCGGAAATCCGTAGATGCATACTACAGGGATTTGTATCGGATTGATTAGGGACGACTTGCCTTTTCACCCATTGTTAATAAAGGTTTAAAGGTGGCGTCCACATTGTTAAAACAGGGGCTTTTTGTTACCTTTACGGGACGTACAATTCTTAAGAAACACAAACGACAATGGCAGATAAAGCAAGCTTATCCTTCAGAGGAGAGACCTATGAATTTCCCGTTGTGGAAGGGACTGAAAATGAACTGGCAATCGATATAAAAACCCTGAGGAGTTCCACCGGGCTGATCACCCTGGACCCGGGCTACAAGAATACGGGTTCCTGTGAGAGTGCCATTACCTTCCTGGATGGCGAAAAGGGAATCCTCAGATATCGCGGCTATGCGATTGAGGAACTGGCAGAGAAGGCCGATTTCCTCGAAGTAGCCTATCTGCTGATCTTCGGTGAGCTTCCCAATAAAGAGCAACTCGAGAAATTCCATGCGGATATCAAAGCGGAATCCCATGTGGACGAGGAGATGAAGAAGATCCTGGACGGCTTCCCGAAATCGGCCCATCCTATGGGAGTGCTTTCTGCCCTGACCAGTGCTCTGATCGCTTTTAACCCTTCTGCAGTGGACGTTACTTCCGAGGAGGACCTTTACCACGCCATCGTCCGCCTGCTCGCAAAATTTCCGGTACTGGTGTCCTGGACGCTTCGAAAGAAGATGGGGCTCCCCCTGGATTACGGAGATGATGCGCTCGGGTATGTGGAGAACATCCACAAGATGATGTTCAAGCGCCCCAACCGGGAATACAAGGTCAACGAAGAGGTGGTGGAAGCCCTGGACCAGCTGCTGATCCTGCACGCAGACCACGAACAGAACTGTTCCGCATCCACCGTGCGGATCGTGGGGTCTTCCCATGCAGGCTTGTTTGCTTCGATCTCTGCCGGGATCTCTGCCCTCTGGGGACCGCTGCACGGAGGGGCGAACATGGCCGTCCTCGAGATGCTGGAGGCCATACAGGCCGATGGCGGTGACACCAAAAAATACATGGCCAAGGCCAAGGACAAGAATGATCCTTTCCGACTGATGGGCTTCGGTCACAGGGTTTACAAGAACTTTGACCCCCGTGCCCGCATCATCAAAAGAGCGGCCGACCAGGTGCTCGGGCAACTGGGTGTGGAAGACCCGATCCTGGACGTGGCCAAGGGCCTTGAAAAAGAAGCCCTGGAAGATCCGTACTTCGTGGAACGAAAGCTATATCCGAACGTGGATTTTTATTCGGGCATTATTTATCGCGCCCTGGGGATCCCTGTGGAGATGTTTACCGTGATGTTTGCCCTGGGACGTCTTCCCGGGTGGATCGCACAGTTCCGGGAAATGCGCCTTAACCATGAACCCATCGGGCGTCCGCGTCAGGTATACATTGGGGAAAACCACAGGCCGTTTAAACCCCTTAAGGAAAGGTAATCCCATACCGGTTTTTCAAATTACAGGACCCCATTGCCGGGGTCCTTTTTTGTATCTTGCCGGCAAAAACCAGGTCCCCATATGTTCAATCTGCACATCAAAGACGAAACCTCCCCGCTGAGGACGGTACTTCTGGGAACTGCTGCCCAGCCCGGGCCTGAACCCAGGCCGGAAGAAGCCTATGACCCCAAATCCCTGGAGCATATCCTGGCGGGCACCTACCCCCGGGAAGCAGACATGGTACTTGAAATGGAGGGCTTTGCGGCCGTGCTTAAGAAACACAATGTACAGGTTTTCAGACCAGAGGTATTACCCGATTGCAATCAGATCTTTTCCCGCGACATCGCCTTTGTAGTGGACGACAAACTGGTGAAGGCCAACATCCTGCCAGACCGGGAGCGGGAATTTGATGCCATCCTGCATGTGCTGGACCATATAGAAAATGATCAGGTGCTTGTACCCCCGGAGGAAGTGCATGTGGAAGGTGGGGATGTGATGCCGTGGAGGGAATTCCTTTTTGTGGGCACCTATACAGCCCCTGACTACCGGGAATACATCACAGCGCGGACGAACCAGGAAGCTGTGGACTACCTCAGGGACCACTTTCCGAACCGGACTGTAAAGGCCTTTGAGTTACGTAAGTCGAACACGGATCCCCGAAAAAATGCGCTTCACCTTGATTGCTGTTTTCAACCCGTGGGGATGGACCTTGCCATTTTGCATAAGGATAGTTTTCTGAATCCGGACGAGTATCACTGGCTTCGGGATTATTTCGGGGTGGACAAGGTCTTCGAAATTACGGAGGAGGAAATGTACCGGATGTTCAGCAACATTTTCTCCATATCCCCAGAGGTGGTAGTTTCCGACCGCAGTTTTACAAGGCTTAATACCTGGCTTCGGGACCACGGCATAAGCGTGGAAGAGATTTCCTACCAGGAGGTCGGCAAACAGGGTGGCCTTCTGCGGTGCAGCACCCTCCCGCTGGAACGCGAGTAGCTTTTTATAGCAGGAAGCCGGAAACCATACCCTTTTCACTGATTTGATACCGGCTTGCCCCGATGGATTTTCTCTCGAAATGAGGGATAAATTCTCACGCCGGTTTTGTTACAAAATCACCGCCGAATTACCTACTTTAGCCAAAGTTTTTCAGCCTATGCAAATCACCAATACCATCCTGATGGTGCGCCCGGTTCAGTTCCGAATGAACGAACAGACCGCGGTGAACAATTTTTTCCAGGAGGACCTGGACCTTCGCAATTCAGTAATCAACCAGCGGGCTCAGGAAGAGTTTGACACCTTTGTCGAAAAACTGAGGGAAGCCGGCGTGGAGGTGCTGGTGGTGGATGACCGCCTGGAAACAGATACCCCCGACTCCATCTTCCCCAACAACTGGGTTTCCTTCCATGAAAATGGCACAGTGGTGATTTACCCCATGTATGCGGAGAACCGCAGGAAGGAACGGCGGATGGATATTTTAGACTTCCTGGAGGAACAGGGATTTGTGATCGAGCAGATCATAGACTACACTTCGGCCGAAAAGGAAGGACTCTTCCTGGAAGCCACCGGCAGTATTCTGATGGACCGCGTTCACCAGAAGGCCTACTGCGCTTTGTCTGCCCGGGCGGATGAAGGCTTATTGATAGAATTCTGCGAGGATTTCAATGTCGCTCCGGTCATTTTCACTGCGAACCAGTCTGTTGACGGCAAGCGCCTTCCCATCTACCACACCAACGTGATGATGTGCCTGGCGGAGGATCTTGCAGTGATCTGCCTGGACTCCATTGACGATAAGAAGGAACGGAAAAACGTGGTCAGCCATCTAAAAAAGGACGGGTTCGACATTGTCGAAATCTCTGAAGCACAAATGCACGCCTTTGCAGGGAACATGTTGCAGGTTCTCGGGCGGGACGGGGAACGCCTTATGGTGATGAGCGCCTCTGCTCGAAATTCCCTCAACCCGGAACAGGTGGCGCGTATAGAGCGCACCTCCCGTATTATCTCCAGTCCGCTGGATACCATCGAAGCCTGCGGGGGCGGGAGTGCCCGTTGTATGATGGCGGAAATATTCCTCCCCAGGAGGTAACCCCGGAAGTATAAAACCCACGGCTCCTTCCTTTGAGGAGTCCGTTGTTAGGCTGTGTAGTTTTTGGTGATATTCCGGATCATCCCCCCGAAAATAAAGTAGTGAAAGGGCAGGACCATGTACCAGTAAAGCCTGCCGGCCAGGCCTCTTGGACGGAAGGTAGCCGTCTGGTGAAGGATCTGGTCCTCATCGATATGGAATTCCAGCCAGGCCTCTCCCGGGAGCCGCATTTCCGCAAAGAGCAGCAGGCGTCCCTGTTTGCGGTCCGCCAGCAAAACCCTCCAGAAATCCAGGGAATCCCCGGCATAGATGGTGTCCGGATGTGTTCGGCCGCGTCTAAGACCCACCCCACCGTTTAATTTGTCGAGAAACCCGCGAATTTGCCAGAGCCAGCTTCCATAGTACCATCCGGTATCCCCCCCGATTCGCCAGATTTTGTCCAGTACGGCTTCCCGGTCTGAGATTTTTACAAATTTCTTATCGGTCAGCACCCCGTATTTCGGGACCTGAATATACCGCCCAAGGTTTTCATCAAACCTGCCGCTTACCATGCTGTCCTTCCAGCTGCTCACCACGGAGTTCTGTTCAATTTTCCTGAAGGCCATCTTGATCGCCTCCTCATAGGTCAGCGTTTTTATGCCCAGCATTTCCTGAAGGCGGTTGTCCCGTGCCACTACTTCCACTTTCATGCTGTCCACCAGGTTCACAGCCAGCTTGTAGGAGGTGGAGGTTACAAAGTAGAGCCAGTAGGAGGAGAGCTTTGGGGTCATTATGGGTACAGTGATGATCCAGTTCTTAAAGCCCCGAACCCTGGCATACCCGTTGAGCATATCCCTGTAGGTGAGGATATCAGGACCTGCAATATCAAAGCTCTGGTCAAAGGTATCCTCCCTTCCCAGGACCCCGGTCAGGAATTGAATGACATCCCCAATGGCGATGGGCTGGGTAATGGTCAGCACCCATTTCGGGGTGATCATCACCGGCAATTTTTCGCAGAGGTCCCGGATAATCTCGAAGGAGGAGCTTCCGGAGCCCACTATGATTCCCGCCCTCAGGACGGTCAGTGCAAAAGGCCCCTGGTATAGGATATCCTCCACGTTTTTCCGTGAACTCAGGTGCCTGGAAAGCTTGTGGTTGTTGACGATCCCGCTGAGGTAAATGACCTGACGCGGTTTTGCCTGCTCCATATACGCGTTGAAGTTCCTGGCAGCCCGTGCTTCCCGCTCATCGAAATCCTTTATGGACGAACTCATGGAATGGATCAGGTAGTAAGCGATGTCAATGTCCCCTTCGAAAAGGCCAGGCACAGGGTCCTCCAGGAAGTCCACTTCCACCACCTGCACCTTTCTGCGCGTATCCCTTACCGCGCAGACCACCTGATGCCCGGCTTCCAGCAGCTGGTGCAGAACGCGCAACCCGATATACCCGTTGGCGCCGGTAAGCAGGATCTTCAGCGGTTTTCCGCCTGTTTTCTCAGATGGCATCATCACAGATTAGGGGGGCTTTGTGGTATGTGATCTGCTTTATACCCCAGTAGTTTTACAAAGAATTTTTGAATGGCTTTCGTGTCTGCCCGCACCTTTACAAAATGGTGGTCCATATAGACGCTGTAGATCCCCAGATCCCCTTTGTACAGGGTAAGCTTGTAATAGGGAATGACCAGGGCATAGGTTTCCAGCAGGGACCTGAAGCGGAGTATGATCCCCTTGGGCCGCAACTCGATATTGCAACTGTCCAGGTTGTTGTCGAGCAATAGGAGATTGCTGATTTCAAGGCTTGCACCGGTGATAAAGAGCTTTGGCGATCCAATCCCTTTCATGGACCAACGCTCCTTCAGGGTAAAGGGTTTGCCTACCAGGGAGTCGACCTTCCGGATGATTTCGGGATTGTTGTAGGATACGTTAACCAGCATTACCCGTCCTTTTCTGCCGCGAAGAGCCGGCCTGTTTAATTTGTGATTTCACAGCTTTTTGAAGTAAAGTTAGCCATTTGTAGCCAATCCCTGAAAACAAAAGAAATACGCCTAAATTTCCTTAGTTTTGCCCCTTGAAAACATCCGATCTATGCAACTTGAATCCCTGCTTGTCGATAAGGTTAAGGAAGCGGTTAGTACCCTCTATGAAGCGGCGCTGGAATCCGTGGAATTGCAGCCCACCCGAAAGGAATTTGACGGCGATATCACCGTGGTGATTTTTCCGATGCTGCGGCATGTAAAGGGCAATCCCGTTCAGATCGGAAACGCCATTGGGGAATACCTGGTACGCGAGCTCGGGGAAGTTGCCGGTTTTAATACCATCAAGGGATTCCTGAACCTGGAGATTAGCGATGCCTTCTACCTGCGCTTTTTCAACCAAATCCGCACAGAGGAGCACTATGGCTTCAAACCACCGCATTCGGCCGGGGTCACCATGGTCGAATATTCCTCTCCCAATACGAACAAACCCCTGCACCTGGGGCACATACGAAACATCCTGCTGGGGTACTCCGTCTCCCGGATCCTGGAGGCTGCCGGTCACAAGGTTTACAAAACGCAGATCATCAATGACCGGGGGATCCATATCTGTAAGAGCATGCTGGCCTGGAAACGCTATGGCAAGGGAGAAACCCCTGAAAGCTCCGGGTTAAAAGGGGATAAACTGGTGGGGAACTACTATGTAGCCTTTGACCGGGCCTACAAGGACGAGGTGCTGGACCTGGTCTCAAAGGGAATGAGCAGGGAAGAGGCGGAAAAGGAGGCTCCCAGCCTGAAAGAAGCCCAGGAGCTGCTTAGGCGCTGGGAAGCGGGTGATCCGGAAGTAGTCGCCCTGTGGGAACTGATGAACGGCTGGGTTTACGATGGCTTTGAAGTGACCTACCGGGACCTGGGGGTGGATTTTGACAAGCTCTATTACGAAAGCGATACCTATTTGCTCGGGAAGGACGTGGTGTCCGAAGGGCTCGAAAAAGGAGTGTTCTACAGGAAACCCGATGGCAGTGTATGGATTGACCTTTCCGAGGATGGGCTGGACGAGAAAATAGTACTGAGGGCAGATGGCACTGCGGTTTACATGACCCAGGACATCGGCACGGCCATCCAGCGGGTACAGGACTATCCGGATATCACGGGCATGGTCTATACCGTCGGGAATGAGCAGGACTACCACTTCAAGGTACTTTTCCTTATCCTCAGGAAACTGGGATACACCTGGGCAGACCACCTCTACCACCTGAGTTACGGGATGGTAGACCTCCCAAGTGGCAAAATGAAGAGTCGGGAGGGCACCGTGGTGGATGCGGATGACCTGATCCTTGAAATGGACCGGACCGCAGCCCAGATCTCCCAGGAGCACGGCAAGCTGGACGGGTTTAGCGAAGGGGAGAAGAAAAAACTCTATCACACCATTGGAATGGGCGCCCTGAAGTACTTTATCCTGAAGGTGGACCCCCGGAAGCGCATGTTGTTCAACCCGGAGGAATCCGTCGATTTTCAGGGGAATACCGGGCCATTTATCCAGTATACCTATGCCCGTATCCAGTCCATACTGCGCAAGGCTGATTTCGATTACGGCTCCGAAACAGATCCCTCAGGCCTCGGGACGCTGGACCCCAGGGAAAAGCAGCTCCTTAAGGACCTGGAGGCTTTTCCACAGGTGGTGGAGGAAGCCGCAGAACAATACAGTCCGGCCCTGGTGGCCAACTACACCTATGATCTGGTGAAGGATTTCAATTCCTTTTACCAGCAGATCACCATCCTGGGGGAACCCAATGTCGCCCACAGGCGTTTTCGGGTTCAGCTTACCGAAATAGTGGGGGAGGTGATCCGGAAGGGGACCGCCCTGCTCGGGATCGATGTGCCGGAGCGCATGTAGGGATCAGCCGCTTAAAGCCGGGCTATTCCATTCCAGCCTCGATCAGCCCCAGGATCGTTTCAATCTTGCTTCTCAGGGGGGCGTAGTGGACTGTTTCGATATTTGTCGCGGTCAGTATGAACAGCAGGAGGTTATTCTCGAATTCACGGCTTTTCAATAAGGGAAGATTGCTGTGGAGTTCTCCTCCGGAATCCAGGGCCAGTCCCTGTGGGGCTGCCCCTGAGCGAACCAGAATGGTACGGATACTGGCTTGCTGACTGCGCAGGAGATCGGAGGTGCGTTCCCGCTGCTGACGGAGACTGTTCTCCTGTTGTTGGACGCTTTCCACAAAGGATTCCCAGGAAGTCAGATGTTGTCGCAATCCCTTATCGGAAAGTGTTTCCAGGCGTCCTGAATTAATGAGCTCTTTGAGCAGTGAATTGTTGGGGTTGTAAGCGATTTCATAGGAAAAGGCCTGTATCAACAGTTGGGAGATCTGTGATTCTTCCTCTGTGGTCGCAGACCGTGGAATCAACCGGAGGAGTTCCTGTGCGGTATTGTAGGACTTCCGGTTGACCTCGATAAGGGTATCCAGCTTTAGCAAACTCACTTCGAATTCCTCTTTTAGACCGGAAAGGTAAAATTGCTCCCTTTTAAGTTCCTGCCGCTCCTGGTTCCAGGTATCGATCCAAAGCGCCACAAGTATCCCCAATACGATCAGTACAACCTCTCCGAAAGCATAAAGGAAATATTTGCCGGCAGAATTGTTTTTTATGAGGTTCCTCCTCAGATTTCGCATCAGGGTAAACATGGGATCACTTATTTAGACTACTAAAGCTAAAAGTAGTTTTTTTTGAATGATTGGACCAAAGATGCGCCAGGCAGG
Source organism: uncultured Flavobacteriaceae bacterium (assembly GCA_965365265.1). Classification (GTDB taxonomy): domain Bacteria; phylum Bacteroidota; class Bacteroidia; order Flavobacteriales; family Flavobacteriaceae; genus Robiginitalea. The sequence goes on along the minus strand of CBDUBB010000002.1, from coordinate 14,998 downwards.
CTGGTTTAAATGAAGAAAGGCTTCCCAAAAACGGGAAGCCCTTCATCAACCATCAAATAATTGCCAATGAGCAATTCCTCTAGGATTCCGAGGACTGAACCGCCAGATTATAGACGACCAGTCCGAATCCAATTTTGTTTACGGCATCACCGATGTTGTAGATGACATCCATGTTCAGGCCTGTAAAGATGCCCTCATACCAGCCCGGTGTCCCGGCCATGTATCCGATCGGGTAGATCGCCCATCCTACAAGTACGAACCAGCACAGCGTCTTGTGAGCTCGAAGGACAGCTCCTCCAGCATTTTCCGCCAGTTTCTTAGCTGGGCCAAACCAAATGATGTAGACGATAATGAAGTAGGCGATTCCGGAGATCAGACCCCAAAGCCAGGCCTGGTCCCGGAGAACGGCTTCACCAAAATATCCGGTAACTAGCATGATCACGGACAGCAGGATCAGGTTCCACATCAGGGATTTTTTGGCTCCGGCTACTCTTAAGATCAGGAAGAACTCAACGCACATGAGCGGGACGGTCAGTACCCAGTCCACATAGCGGAAGAAGGTTGGAGACTCCATGTTTGTTGCCCAGTAATCGCGCATGTACCAGTAGTGTACGGCGGCGATAAAGGTAATCAGTCCCGAAACCAGGATCGAAACGCGCCACTTCTTGTCGAATTGGTTCATCGACAGGAAGAAGAATGCGGCAGCGGCCATCATAGCCATGCAGCCAACGAAAAAGGTAAACCCTACATAATCGTCCGTGGCAATCTTGGCCACGTACGACAAATTTGTCAGAAGACTTTCCATAACAATTAGTTTTATTAGTTTTGTTTAAGTAAATTTAAATAATATTAAACACAATTGTTTAAATAAAATCATAAAAAATTAAACAATATGGAAAAAGGAGGGCTGAAAATTCCGGATTTGCGCAATGCCATGTTGGTGTCTACCTTTTTTTTCCTTTGGCTGGCAGTTTACTTCAGCCATTCGGTGGAGGAGGTGCTTGCATTTGTGCTGATCTTCTCTTTTGGAATCTTACACGGGGCAAATGACCTCGAAATTCTAAGACGCCGGCGTACGACACCGAAAACTGGAAAATCCAATGTGAAGCTCCTTCTGGCTTATGTAGGGTTCGTTTTGGGAAGTGCTTTGTTATTCAGCCTGCTACCCCTGGCTGCCCTGACCTTTTTCATCCTGTTCAGCGGGTACCACTTTGGGGAACAGCACTGGATCAAACGGATGGGGCGCCGAAGCTGGCTTCAGAAAGTGCTGTATACAAGCTATGGCCTTACCATCCTCCTCCTTTTGTTTGCCTCGCATGGGCAACAGGTTTCGGAGGTGATCCTGGAAATAACGGGGTACGCCGTCCCCCAGGACTGGTTCACCTATGGTTGCCTCGGTTTTCTGGGCCTGTTTTTGGCGACCTGCATCTTGAATTTTTACTGGAGTCAGTTGACCAGGTACTTGCTGCAGGAAATGTTCCTGCTGATCGTTTTCTTCATAGTGTTTAATACGGCATCCCTGATCTGGGCTTTTGCCATCTACTTCGTCGTCTGGCATTCGATCCCTTCCCTGGCTGATCAGATACGGATGCTGTACGGCTCGGTCAATTGGAAAAATGGATCGAAGTACATGCGTTCCTCGGCTATTTACTGGGTTGGGGCTCTGGCAACCCTCGCCATGGCGTTCCTGTATTTCAGGGAGAGTTCCTATGGATTCATGCCCCTTTTCTTTTCCTTTCTTGCGGCAATCACTTTTCCCCACGTACTTGTGATCAGCCGCCTTTACAAGCCTTAGAACCAAATCCGGAAGCTCGCGTTCGGGGTAAGTCCCAGGGAGATGCTCTCAATCCTTTCAATCTGATCCAGATCGTTCAGGCGGTAGTAGGTATTTAGAACATTACGCCTCCCGGTTAGGTTAAGTACGGAAGCCCCCACAGAGGCACGGACGGTTTCAGAAACAGAGAAGGAATACGTCATGGAAGCGTCCATGCGGAAGTACTCCGGAAGACGGCTGCTGTTCGGTTGGCTGTAGTTGATGCGGGCCGGAAACACGGAGGTATCTATATCATCCGGAGGGGGTAGGGGTTCCGTGAAGGGACGGCCGGTTCGGTAGTTCAGGCCCAGCCCCATCTTTAGCTGCTCATAGGTGTAATTGAGGCCCAGGGTAACCGTATGCCGGATATCCAGGTTATTGGGGAAGGTGGCCGGCTGCAATGCCCCGAAGGTATAATCATTCCGGTTGTAGGCATAGCTGAGCCAACTGCTCCAGGAGGGGGTCTTGTAGTTTAGGAGGGCTTCTACCCCGTGGACCCGGTAGCTGCCCAGTTCCCCGTTGAACTGGTCTTCGTTCTGGAACCCCTGGGTATCGGTGCTGATCCCATCCACTTCCTTGTAGAACCCTTCCAGGCTCGCCAGCCAGAATCCACGGTCGAAATGAAGCCCAAGGGAAGCCTGCCGGCTCCTTGCCACAGGGAGGTTTTCCCCGTCTGCGAGCACCCACCTTCTTTTTTCAATTCCCAGGAAATTTTGTTCTAGGTCCACGATTTGGTGGGTCGCCTGATTCTTTAGTTCTCCCAGTACTTCCAGGGCCAGGTAATCGGACAGTTTGTAGTGCAGGCTCAGGCGGGGCTCCAGATAGAATTCGCTGAGGTCCCCGGGGTTATTCAGGTAGCTCAGCCTAAGGCCTGCCCGTGTCAGCAGCCTTTTTTCGGGCCCCTGGTAGCGCCATTCTGCAAAAAGAGCATGGGTATACAGCAAATTCTTGATGCGGCTCTGGAAGGGTGGCTGGCTCACCTCTGTGGTGTTGGTAACCCCCGTTTCCAGGAACTGATACCCGGCCTGCCAGTGGAGTAACTCATTAAAACGGTAGTAGAGATGGGCCTTCAGGGCATTTTCATTGACCTGGTTGAGTTGATAGAGCTCCTGTCCGCTGCTTTCAGTGAACAAATCTGAATCCAGCTCATATTCGGTATGGTAGGCCGAGATTTGCGTCGTCAGGGAGGCGTTCCAGTCACTTTCCAGCCGCCCCCCGAAGGCAATGTTCGTCTGGTCCAGAAGACTGCGGTTTTGGGAATCATCTGCGGACAGGGTTTCTATATACCTCAGGTCGTTGTCGATATAGAGGAAATTCATCCGGAGGCGATGCCGGTCCCCCAGGTCGTAAAGGAGTTTCCCGGTGAAATCATAGAAGTAGAAGTTCTCCTCCCTTTCTGAAATACGACCCGAGGCATCCCTTCCCGGGGAGGAGATCTGTGTATCCTGGAAGGCCCTGTCGGAAAACTGTGAGTAGGTGGGGGTATTCAGGAAATCCGTTACGGACCTTCTTGCGGAGAACTGGAAGGCCAGTCGGTCTGTGATGGGGATATGGGAATAGACATCTGCGCTAATCAGGTTAAACCCGCCCCCCCCGAAATAGGTGCGTTCCACCTGGTCAAAGGTATGCATGCTGATGATGCCGCTAACCCCGTCCCCGTAAAGGGCGCTCGAACCATTCTTGATCACCTGTACCGACTCTGTCAGATAGGGATTGAAGGCAGAGATCAGCCCGAAGAAATGCCCCGACTGATACATCTTGATGCCATCCCACAAAAGCAGGTTCTGGTCGTTGGTACCCCCCCGGATGTTGATGTCTGAAACCGTTTCATCTATGCTCTTGATACCCGGAAGGGCCTGTATGGACTGAAGTACATCGGGTTCAGTCAGGCCCGGCAGGAGTCCGAACTCAGACGGGTCCATCCGAATACTTCCATCCGCTTCTTTGGAGAGTCCTGTGGTCAGGAATTTATACACCACCACCTCCTGTAACTCCTGGTAGCGAACATTGAGCGTAAGTTCCCTGCAGGGGGTGTTATCGGAAAGCTCCGCAGCTTTGACAAACAGGGCTTTGAAACCGAGATGGGATATTTTCAGGATGGCTTTCCTGGGGACCTCTCCAAGGTTGAATTCCCCATTGGAGGAACTCACGGTAGCCTGGTTGCCCCCCAGCACCTCGATGGAAGCCCCTGTGACCGTTTCCCTGAAATTGTCCAGGATACGGCCGCATATATCAATGGTTTCAGGAAGGGACAGGGAATAATACCGATCGCTGAGCTTTTCGACGGACAATCCGGTCTGCCCCTTAAGCTCAGCCAGGAATGCCCCCAGGTCTCCGGAAGGGTCCCAGTTTACCCGGATTCCTTCAAGGTCCTGATCGGCATAGGAGAATTTGACCTGAAACCGCCTTTCAACTTCGGGAATCCATGAAGTCAAATCCCGGCTTTCCACACTGCTGGCAGATTCCTGCGCCAACGTTCCCGCCTGATAACAGAGCAAGAAAAAAAAGAGAAAATGCAGGGATTTACGGAGCGTTCTGCGCATAGATAAGTACTTTATTCCCTTTGAGGGAATAGCCGAGTTGCAGGGGTGCACTTATACTTTGTAACGCTAATTCCAGATTTGTGTTGCTGAAGGTCCCGGTAAATAATTCCCGTGTGTCCACATCGCGGATTTCCACTTCCAGGTCGTATTGCCGTTCAAACTCCTCCAATACAAAGGAGAGGGGCATACTGCGGAAAGTGCTCTCGTCCGCCGTCCAGGAAGGTCGGGTGGTGGTAACCTCAAATAATTCCATATCCCCGTTTACCATTCGGTATCCTTTACCGGCAGGAAGTTCGTGGGCAGTACCCCGGTGTTCCACACGAACCAGACCCTCATAGCAGCTCACGATGAAAACCCCATCCCGCTGAAGCACATTGAACTGGGTTCCCAGCACCGTTACGGACCCGGAGGGTGTCTCAACCGTAAAGGTCTGTCCCTTGGCGACTTTGAAATAGGCCTCCCCACTGAGGTTTACATGCCGGTCCGAATCCCATTTTTTCTCACTGTAGGACAGATCTGACCCGGCATTCAACTGCACCTCCGAGGCATCCGGCAGGACGACTTCCGTATGTTGGGCATAGTCTGTTTGAACGGCCTCATCCAGGGAGTTCACGTAGAAATAGGAAATTCCGAGGAGGACGATGAGGGCTGCGGCCACTTTCCAGAGGGATCGGTAGGAAGTTAGGCGAACCACCCGGCCTTTGGGTGCCTGCCTTGCCTGACGAACCCCTGACAGGGCCTGTTCCACATCAAAGTCAGGTGCACTGAGCTCGGATGCAGTTCGGACAATCCGCTGGTAGGTCTCAAATTCAGGGGTCTTCCTGAATGCACTGAGTTCCTCTTCGGAGAGTTCGTTATTCAACCATTTTGCCAGGTAGTTTTCTTTCATGGCATTTCGCCTTTACGACCTAATAACAATCTGAGAGGAAGATACCCTACCCCAAATGTCGAATTTTTAAGCCGTTTAACGAGGGGTGCTTAAAACAGGCCTTCGATCTTCCCATCCCTGTCTATGGTAATCCGTTCGGAGGCAGGGCTTGAGGGCAACCCCGGCATCCTCAGGATATTGCCCGCGATGGGAATGATAAACCCGGCCCCTGCAGCGATTTCGAATTCACGGATATTGATATCAAAATTTTCCGGACGACCCAGTTTTTTTTCATCGTCGCTCAGGCTTTTCTGAGTTTTAGCCATACAGACGGGGAGCTCCCCGTAGCCTAATTCCTCAAAGCGCCTCAACTGCCGGCTCGCCTTGTTGGAAAGGATGACGTTCTGGGCCCCGTAAATGGTTTTGCAGATCTTTTCCATTTTCTTCCTGGGCGCATCGCTTAGATCATAGGTAGGCTGGAAGGCTCCCTTGCAGGTTTCGGCAGCATCCACCACTTTTTGGGCCAGGGATGCACATCCCCTGCCGCCCTCGGCCCAACCCTTGCTGATGGCCACGGGAACCCCTAGTGCGCTGCAGTGGTCCTGCAACAGCTCCCTTTCTGCGTCCGTGTCCCGGTCAAAGTTGTTGATCGCAACCACTACGGGCAGGCCAAAACTCTGAAGGCTGGCCAGGTGCCGCTCCAGGTTCGGCAGCCCCGCCCGGAGCGCACTGGTATCTTCTTCTCCCAGGTCGGCCAGCGGTTTCCCCCCATGGTATTTCAGGGCCCGAATGGTGGCTACCAGCACGATGGCTTTTGGCGACAGGCCTGCCGCCCGGCATTTTATATTCAGGAATTTTTCGGCCCCCAGATCGGCCCCGAAACCAGCTTCCGTAACCACGTAGTCCGCCAGGCTCAGTCCCATTTTCGTGCCGATGACCGTGTTGGTTCCCTGGGCGATGTTCGCGAAAGGACCCCCGTGGATAATGGCCGGGTTTCCTTCCAGGGTTTGTACCAGGTTGGGCTTGATGGCGTCCTTCAACAGGACGGCCATGGCGCCTTCCGCCTTAAGGTCCCGGGCGTAAACGGGTTCTCCCTCCCAGGTATCCCCGATGTAGATATTGCCAATCCGCCGTTGAAGATCCTCAAAATCCTCGCTCAGGCAGAGGATTGCCATGATCTCGGAGGCTGCCGTGATGTTGAAACCGGTTTCCCGGGGGACCCCCCCGGCTTTCCCACCCAGGGCAGCTATGATATTGCGAAGGCCACGGTCATTCATATCCATGCACCGCTTCCACAGCACCGTCCTCGGGTCAATCCCAAGGTTGCCTTTCCGGGCCTGTATGTTGTTGTCTATAACGGCTGCCAGAAGGTTGTTTGCCTTTTCAACCGCGTTGAAATCTCCTGTGAAATGAAGGTTGATGTCCGCCATGGGGATTACCTGGCTGCGCCCGCCACCCGCGGCCCCGCCCTTGATCCCGAAGACAGGCCCCAGGCTGGGTTCCCGGATCACGGTCAATGCCTTCTTGCCGATATGGTTCAGCCCGTCTCCGAGCCCTATCGATACCGTGGTTTTACCCTCCCCGGCGGGGGTGGGGGTAATGGCGGTAACCAGGATCAGGTTCTTTTTGCCGAGGGAATCCGGATCTATAAGGGATAAGGGTAGTTTGGCTTTGTTGCTCCCGTAGTATTCCAGCTGATCCTCGGGAATTTCTAATTTGGAGGCAATATCCCGGATGTGTTCCGGGGTTACGCTCTGCGCGATTTGAAGGTCGGTCATAGGAATGCGTTTGTTTGTATGCTGAAGGTACTAAAAATCCCATGATTGGGAAGTAGACCTCACAGGGTGGAGGATCTGGGGGAATGGATGTTACTCCAGGTAATCCAGTACCAGCCTGTATTTCTCGGGATGATTTGTAAGGGCATCTTCAGGGACTTCCGCAGCCATGGAAGCGTTTGAGGGATACCGACCGTTTTCAGGGGCCAGTTCGCGAAAGCCCTGGCTCCATACATAAAGGCTTTTCCAGACTCCGTTCCGATCCATGTCCCCTACCGTGGAGGTGGGCATATAGACCGGCAGTTTCACAACGGAGGTATTCGAAAGCGTTTTGCCGTTTTCGTCTATCACTAGAAGGTCGCAACCCCCGCTTCCACAGACCATGGAATCCATGATATAGAGTAGGAATTCCCGAGTTTCATAATTGTTGTCCAGATCCACCTCGAGCTCCATGAATCGGAGATTATCCAGTTGCTGCTCAGTATATCCGAATTCGCCCACCTCAACTACTTTTTTAAGCCGGCTGCGATCTGTTGTGTTTATGTTCTTTTTCAGAATACCATGGTTAAATTCCTTCATATAGCCGTCGAACTCCTCGCAGGAAACGGCAGGTAGCGAAAAGACGGATTCTCCCTCCGGATTCAGCGTGGCAAGCCCGTTGGTCCCTATTTTGTAATCCCGCTGTTCCTCGTAGAGCTCTCCTTCGGCCAGGAAAGTGGTGGTGGTCCGGACCAGGCCTTTGTCCTCAAGGAATACACCTGTGATGGAGCCCCGTGAACCGTCCGTCCCATAGGGTGCATTAATAAGGGTTCCGGTAACATTCCCGTCTTCCCCTATCTGCAGGCGCGTGAACTCGTAGTTATAGGTGTCTCCAAAAGCCTCCGGGGTTTGGGTTTTGGAGGCAAAGCAGTAGTGGCGTGTGGTTTCCACTTCTCCCATGTCAGCCCCACCCTCAGGCGTAACTTCTTCGGAAGTGGCTTCAGGGGAGGCGGCGTCCGTGCCGGTCTCTTTTTTTCGGTCTTCTTTACAGGCAGAAAAAAGTGCCAGTACCATGAAAAATGGAAGGACTCTTCGTAACATGAAACTATTCTTTTCAGGATTTTTTACGTATGAATTGAACTACTGAAATAATGATCAGAAGCAACAATACTGGATAAATGAAAATCAGATCTCCCCGGATGACCGGATCACTTGCAGGCAGTGTCGCCTCCCACCGGGAGACGAAATAGAATTCATAGATCAGATAAGCCACTATTGCCACCAGGGTTAGCCATTGGAATTTAGTGAGATTCATGCTTGGGTTATTGGTTAACCCTAAAAATACTCAAAAAATGGATTTTCATTCAAAAAAACCAAAGGAATTCAGGACCCTTCAGGCCAGTCGGTTGAGGTGTTCCTCCATACGGGTCTTATACCGGAAGTACATCAGGAAATACAAGGGCATACCCAGGAAGAAAAACAGCAGCGGGCTTCCGTCCGTATAGGATTTTCCGAGGGCCCTGTAAAAGCGTGACTGATAAATGAGGGAGCCGACTACAAACCCTACCAGGCCTGCGAAAATCCCGAGGAGGAAGGAAGAAATCATCCAGTTGGGTTCCACCAGGTAGGAAGCAAGGATGAAGAGGATAAAAACCCCATAGATAAGAAAGGCGATGCGCGAGAGCCGTTTAAAGCTCAGGTAATACTTAAGGGCATCATCAAACGGGTCTTTGTTCAAATATCCCAGCCTGCGGAGGATATCCTCATCCAGGCCCCGTTTATTGAGGATGTTCCTGGCCTTATCCCGCATTTCTTCAGAATACCCAAAGAATTGATACCGGCGCACCAGATTCAGGAGCTGGGCGTTGTCCAGGGCGTACAGGCTTGTATGTGCGGGCGGCTTCATCTGGTTGGTATCCGAGCCAGGGGGTTTATAGTTTTGATTTTGTACTTGAATAGGTATAACCTCCTGGAAATGAGATGTCTCTTCCCAAAAGGACCCACAAATTAGGAAATAGCCTCCCCGGAGCCCGAAAATTGGGATAAAACGCACTTTTTGCAGGATGTAGGACAAAAAATACCGATAAATGGGTTATTCGTCGATAAGGGGCATTGAAGTTTCCTGAATGAGCTGTAAATAAGAATTTTACCCATCCATGTGCTAAAAATCAGAAGTGTCGTATATCTGTATGGGGAGGGAGGTTAAATCCGGGCCTCAAAGTCCAGCTGCCGGCCTTCTTTCCGGGCCTTTTTGTCCATGTCCGTCCCGATGGCAATACCAATAGCCAGGCCTATCCCAATTCCTGCCCCTAAAAATCCCATGTTCCCAAGGGCCGTACCCAGGGCTACGCCAATGGGGATCCCGAAAACGGCCATGCCAAGGGCCAGCCAGGTTTTCTGATAATGGTTCCTCGGGACGATTTTGTGTTCTTTTTCAAGGAATTTCAGGATTTTATATTCCGTGTTGACCAGGGCTTTGCGGTACTCCTTTTCGGTTCCCTGCATTTCATTGAGCGCATCGATCTTTTGGTTCAGTGCCCCGATCACAGTTTCAGGTAAATCCCGTTCTGCGATGGCAACCAGGAGTTCGTGAAAGTTCTGGATCTTCCTCTGGGTGCGTTTTCCGGGGTTCAGATCAGGCCTTTCCAGAAGTGTTTTCAAGTTCATAATTAGGAGCGTTAAGGGTCTATGAAAAATAGGCGGTTTCTACCTTAGTATCTGTCGTGAAAAAGGATTGAATGTTACAGGTTTGTCTGCAGGCCAGGGACTTGATTTATCAGGGATTTTTTGTGCCTGAATAGACCTGTTTTCCACCTACCCAGGTTTGGACGATGCCAACATCTTTTATGCGTTCCGGCGGGATCTCAAAGAGGTTATCGGACAGCAATACAAAATCAGCCAGTTTTCCGGGTTCCAGGGTTCCCTTGATGTCCTCCTCGAAAGAGGCACGGGCGCTTCCGATGGTATAGGCTCTCAATGCCTGCTCAACCGTAATTTTTTGTTCCGGGACCCATCCCTCCGGGTTGGTGCCATCGAGGGTCCGGCGGGTCACGGCCGCGTAAATCCCGTAGAGGGGGTCCGGTGGGGCTACAAACCAGTCGCTTCCAAAGGCCAGGTCTGCCCCTGCGTCCAGGAGCGAGTGAAAGGCGTAGGTGGTCCGGATCCGGTCCCCGATCACCCGCTCTGCCCACCGCCCGTCGTCTATGGCGTGATAGGGTTGCATACTCGGGATAACGCCCAGTTGGGCAAACCGCTGAAAATCATCCGGAGCGATGTGCTGGGCATGCTCGATGCGGAACCGGCGGTCGCGGGGGCCATTTTGTTCGATGGCCCTTTCAAAGGCGTCCAGTACAAAGGAAATGGCATCATCCCCGATGGCGTGCACAGCGACCTGTAGTCCGGCCCTGTCTGCCCCAAGGATCCAGCTTTCAAGGCTGTCTTTGGGGGTGATGAACAGGCCGTGCTGGCCAGGTTGGTCCGAATATGCCTCCTTAAAGGCAGCGGTATGTGAGCCCAGGGAACCATCCGAGAAGCCCTTCAGCCCCCCAAACCGGACCCAGGTATCGGACTGCAGCCCATCCTTTAGTTGTTGATCGAGCCATTGCCAGCGGGACAGAGGGGTAAGCGCATAGATCCGGGTCTTCAGTTTCCCTTCCCTGCGCGCTCGTTGAAAGAGGTTCAAATATCCGGCAGGGTCCGTGCCTCCAACGTGGTGCACGGAAGTAACCCCCTGGGAGGCCACATGGTCCATGGCTGCTTCCAGGGCCTTATAATACTCCTCCTCGCCGGGCTCCGGGATGGCGCGGAAAACCAGGTCCATGGCATTGTCCTTGAGAACGCCGGTGGGATTCCCCTCAGCATCGCGGACGATTTCACCTCCATCTACATCCGGCGTACTGGCGCTGATTCCAGCCAGCTCCAGGGCTTTCGAATTGGCCAGGCCCATATGCCCGTCCAGGCGGCGTACAAAGACGGGGGTATCCGGGGTCAGGGAATCGATCCATTGGCGCTTGGGAAGCTCCCCGCCCCACTGCTCGTGGTCCCAGTCACCTCCGCGGACCCAGTTATCCGGGTTTTCCCTGGCATAGGCCCCAATCCGATTGATAAACTCTTCAGGGGTCCTGGCGTCTCTGAGCTGAACAGAGGCCAGGGCCAGGCCCCCGGTGAGGAAATGCACATGGGAATCGATAAAGCCGGGAACCACAAACCCGCCATCGGCATCCACGACCTCCACGGCCTTTTCCCTCCAGGGGTCCAGGTCTTTTGCCGTGCCAGTCCGGAGGATTTCTCCCCTGGATATCAGCATGGCTTCAGCCCAGGGCTGGCCCGGGTTTCCGGTCCAGATTTTAGCATTGGTCAACAGGAGGTCGGGGTTGGGCATGTTCGAATCCGGTTTACAATTAATCAGGAAAAGGGTCAGCAGCAAAATACTGAAAATGAAGGTCCTTCTCATGGCAGGGTGATTTTCACCCCAAGGTAGGAAATTGACCGGATGTTTTGGGAACCCTTCCCGGGGAGAATCTAAATCCCGTCGATTTTCTCCCGTAAGGATTTAAGGGCCAGGTGCATCCGCTTTTCGATGGCTTTCACACTCACCCCTTCCAGTTCGGCAATCTGCGCGTAGGTGTGGCCGTCGATGCGGTTCAGCAGGAAGGTAGTGCGCTGGTTTTCGGGCAGGTCTGCCAGGGCATTCTCCAGTTTTTCGCGGAACTCCTGCTCCTCCATGAGGAATTCAGGGTCCTGCAAGGTGGTGGTCCCACCTTCTTTCCGGTGTTTCAAGCGTACCTTTTCCGCTTTGATCACATTCAGGTAGAGGTTGTTTGCCACCGTATAGACAAAGGACTTGGCCTTTTCAGGGGTGACCTTTGCACAGTTTTCCCACAACTTTACAAACGCTTCCTGCACGGCATCCCGTGCCTTTTCCTCATTCCCGAATTTGTAATAGATGTAGTTGAACACCGTTTTGGAATGGGTGCGGAAGAGCTGGCTGTAGATATGGTCGTCGCAAACGTTATCCATAAAGGAAGAGGAGCATTTAACACCCCGGCGCTTCAAAGATATTTGAAAAATTTTAAGAAAAAGGTAGGGTAAAGGCGCCCTGGGTTGTTTTAGGAGTGTAAATCAAAAAAAAACCAAATCGTTATGAAAAAGATCTTTAACGCTGCACTGGCTGCAGTCCTGCTTGTGGGGGCACTTTCTTTTACCGCTTGTCAGGAGGAGTTTGAGGATGTCAACACCTCCAATGCACAGGAGGAATCCTTCCAGGCAACTTCTTCGACAGCCGAGCTGATGGAGAAGACCGCATACCGGGATGGTTCCTTTGACAACATCGTCGATGGTTCCAGCTGTTTCGCGTTGAATTTCCCGTATACCGTGAATGTGAACGGTCTGGATATTACCGTGGATTCCGAGGAAGACCTCGACCTGATCGAGGAGATCTTTGACCAATTCGAGGATGATGAGGATGTTCTGGAGATCCTGTTCCCGATTACCATCACCCTGGCAGACCATACTGAGATTACTATCAATAACAAGGAAGAACTCATAGAGCTGGCACGTCAGTGTATTGAAGGAGGAGGGGATGACGATATCGAGTGTATCGACTTCGTGTACCCGATTACCCTGTTCACCTTTGATATCAACGAGCAGCAAACCGGAAGGGTAACCGTAAACAGCGACCGGGAGCTCCGGCTTTTCTTCGAAGAACTGGACGACGACGATTTTGTGAGTATTGACTATCCCGTAACCCTTATCAAATTTGACGGAACCGAGATCCAGGTAAATAGCAATGCCGAGCTGGCAGCTGCCCTGGAAATGGCCAAGGATGCCTGTGATGAGGATGACGATAACGACTATAACGACGACGATTTTGACCAGGAGCGCCTGGCAAACCTGCTTACCGAGTGTCCCTGGGTGGTGCTTACCGTAGAGCGGAATGCCGTAGATCAAACCGGACAGTACGAGGCCTACCTGATGACCTTTGCCGAGGATGGCAGTGTCCGGGTGCGTGACCGGGGCGGCAATGTGCTGGAAGGCACCTGGGATCTTGGCTCTGTTGAGGGTTATGTGCAACTGGACCTTTCCTTCGACACCCTGGTGGACTTTACCCTGCAGTGGAAGGTATACGAGCTGGAAGAAGGCAAGATTAAACTGTTCAGTGGTGACGGCAACCGCATCATCATGAGGCTTACCTGCGATGAAACCGGGCAGACGGCACCCGAGACCCTTCGAAGCATCCTTGCGGAATGCAACTGGATCGTGAAGAAGGTGATAAACCAGGGAGAGGAGATCAACCGCCTGGTTGGATATGAATTCACCTTTATGGCTGAGAACATGGTAACCCTAAGCAACGGGACCAATGTATCGAAGGAACCTGGGAAGTTGCCCTGAATAGCAGTGGAATCCTGGTGCTTGCCATTACGATGGGGGACGAACCCGGAGTGAGCTTCGAATGGCCCGTTCGCGACCTTGCACAGGACCGCCTGCGCTTTGAAATTGACGCACTGGACCACGAGATGATCCTGGAACGCGTCTGTGACGCAGACGCAGAAGACGGGGATGTGGTGGAGATTTCCAACATCCTTATGGAAGGAGATTGGGTAGTGGCTGAATATACGGAGAATGGGTCCGATCCGATTCCGGATTACGAGGGATATGATTTCACCTTCGGCATGGAGCAACAGCTGACGGTAAGTACCAATATGGATCCTGTAAAGAGTGGTATCTGGAGGGTAGTCCGCGACAGTGATGGCAGCCTTAAAGTCTACCTGAATCTCGGGGATGACGGGGATGTTTTCTCCGAGCTTACCGACGACTGGGATTATGTTTCCTTCGTGGACGGGCAGTTGCTGTTGAAGGATGAAAGCGGAGACGGGACTGTGGACACCCTCACCTTTGTACGGAAATAATCCCTCACGGGAACACTATATGCAATAAACGTAACTGAAACCTATGAAAACCAAAACGATATTTTTAAGCCTTTTCGCGGTAGCCCTACTGACGGTATCCTGCGATTCGAACGATGACCCTGCAAACACACCGGCAGATGTAAATGCCGCGGAATTGCAGGCAACTGCCCAGCAGGGACAGTGGCGGATTACCTATTACTTCGACTCCGACAAGGAAGAAACCAGCGATTATGCCGGTTATGTCTTCACCTTTGGCGGGGATGGTACGATAAGCGCCACCAATGGGACGACGGAGGTAACCGGGACCTGGTCTGTGACGGATTCCAGCAGTTCAGATGACAGCCCGGATGATTCCAGTGATGTGGACTTCAACCTGTTCTTTGCCGCGCCGCCCGATTTTGAGGAGCTCAGCGATGACTGGGATATCCTGGAGTACAATGCGAGCAGGATCAAGTTGATCGATGTCAGCGGAGGAGACGGAAGCACAGATTACCTCACCTTCGAGAAGATCTAAAAATCCTTTTTTGCCCCCGATGAAAGGGTGGCTTCCCGAAGTGGAAGCTGCCCTTTCTGATTTTTGGAGTTGTTCTGAAGCTGCTTAATGAAAGGTGGGGGAGTGCCCCTCCCCCCAATAGCAAGATAGACCCTTTCCCTGCAGTCCCCTTGCAACCCCTGTAACAAAACCGGCCATTCTACTACCTATAACAGGCTATGCCATCCTGATTTTATACGTAAAAAGACACATTTTTAAATACCGACTCATGATCTTATCCACTACAAACACCCTTGAGAACCGAAGCGTAACCGATTACCTCGGAGTAGTAACCGGGGAAACCATCATCGGGGCGAACATTTTCAAAGATATTTTTGCAGGCATCCGCGATATCGTGGGAGGTCGCTCCGGGTCCTATGAGCGCGTCCTGGCGGAGGCTCGTGAAAATGCCCTGGATGAAATGGCGGCCAAGGCCAAAGACCTGGGTGCCGATGCCGTTATCGGGATTGACCTTGACTATGAAACCCTGGGGGCCAACGGGGGGATGATCATGGTGACGGCCTCGGGCACTGCGGTGAAGTTTTGAATATCTGGCCTTGTACAATGGGGGATAAACGGC
>CBDUBB010000001.1:0-27399 GCA_965365265.1 uncultured Flavobacteriaceae bacterium | reverse complement strand
AGGCTCCTGTCATTGGCGAGGCGTTGAATTTTGTTCTGGCCTCCTAATTTGCCCACAGACTTCATATAGGCCTGAAACCCTCCGGTTTGGATCCGGGTAAGCTTTAGTGGCTGCAAAATATGGCCATCGATCAGGTCGAAGTAATAGCTGTTTTGCTCCTGAAGGCTCTTATCCAGAATAGATTTGAAAACCGCTTCATCCTCCGGTTCCTTTTCGAACTCCACCAGCCATTCGTGGTAGGGCAAAACTCCCTCTCCGGGGGTTATCTGAGGGGCCACCGTAAACTCATTAACGCGTGCCCCGGTCTCTTTGAGGGCTTTCTCCATGGCGTATTCCACCTCTTTGGCGATCACGTGCTCCCCGAAGGCAGAGATAAAGTGCTTTATTCTCCCACTTACAATTACTCGGTAGGGTTTTAGAGAAACAAACTGAACGGTATCTCCCAAATTATAGCCCCAGAGACCCGCGTTTGTGGAGAGGACCATGGCATAATTTACGCCTAACTCCACCTCTCCTATGGTGAGTCTTCTGGGGTCTGGCTCAAAGAACTCGTCCGCTTTTATGAATTCGTAGAAGATCCCTGCGTCCAGCAGTAGCAGCAATCCGCGCTGGTCAGGTTCATCCTGATAGGCAAAAAAACCCTCACTTGCAGGAAACAATTCAATGCTGTCCACCTTCCGTCCGATCAAACTCTCAAATGTATTCCGATAGGGCTCAAAGTTGACACCCCCATAGATAAACAACTGGAAATTTGGAAACAGCTTGCCGACGGGTTGTCCGCTGCGCTCCTTGAGCCTTTCAAAATACATCTGCACCCAGGACGGAATCCCTGCGATGACGGTCATATCCTGCTCGATTGTTTCGTCAATGATTCGTTCCACTTTTTTCTCCCAGTCCTCTATACAGTTGGTTTCCCAGCTGGGCAACCTGTTTTTCTGCAGATACCCGGGCACATAATGTGCGGAGATCCCGGAAAGGCGGCCCGTTTTGATCCCGTTTTTTTCGCTGAGCACGGGGCTACCCTGAAGAAAGATCATTTTGCCGTCCACGAAGGCGGAGTTGCCGGTTTTGTGGATGTAATTCAGGATGGCATTTCGGGAAGCCCTCACCTGCTCTTTAATGGATGGCCGGGTTATCGGAATGTATTTGGCCCCGGAGGTGGTTCCTGAAGTCTTCGCAAAGTAAAGGGGTTTTCCGGGCCAGAGCACATCAGATTCCCCCTTCAGAATTTGCGCTACGTAGGGCTTTAGCTCCTCATAATCACGAACAGGTACACGACGCGTAAAGTCCGTATGATTATTTATTCTATCGAAAGCGTGATCCTCTCCAAACCTCGTTTGGCGAGCTTGTTTTATGAGGTTTTCAAACGTCCGTTGCTGGGCAGCAACCGGGTTGTGTATCCATCGGGATGACCTCCGGTCCACATTCCAGGCAAAAATACGCGCTGCCAGTGCCTTTAATGACGCCATTGCTAATTAAAGTCGATATAATTCATCGGGTTGACCGGGTTCCCGTTTTTCCAGAGTTCAAAATGCAGGTGCGGTCCTGTAGTAAGCTCCCCGGTATTGCCCACCGTGGCGATCACTTCCCCTGCGCGCACCATAGCCCCCTGTTCTTTGGTCAGGGAACCGTTGTGTTTGTAGACGGAAATCATATCCTGTTGATGCTCCAGGATTACGACATATCCCGTGGCGGCCGTCCATTCGGAAAAAATGACCCGGCCATTGGCCACCGCCTTGACAGGGGTATCCCGTGGCGCCACTACATCAATGGCAAAATGCCTGCGCTCTGGCTCAAAGGGCTGGGAAATCGTCCCTGACAAAGGGGTGTACAGCAGGATGCTCCCGTCAAAAGTGGGTTGTTCGAACAAATTGTATTTGTCTTCCAGAGCCACTTCTGCGCGAAGCACACTGTCTTCCCGAATCGGGCTTAAATTCACCTGGGAAGGATCCAGTTTTATGCTTTCAAAGACCGAATCCGGGTTCATCTCAGCCGTTTCAATATCCCCCCTGAGCACTTTTCGCACATTATCTAAATACCTGTTGGTATATTCTAGGGCATTGACCAGGGAGTCCGTTTTGTATGTAAGCTCTGTTGCCTGCCGTTTCAGGGCTGTGGACGAATATCCGGGAATGTACTCCCGAAGCGGGGTAAATGCGATTAAAAGTGTTGTAAAGGCAATAAGTCCGATCGCCAGAAGGGTGCCGGATACAAAGACATTCAGGCGGCTCAGCTTAAATGAGATCTTTTCCTCGAATGTGCTCTCATTCAGGATAACCAGCCTGTATTTATGAAGAAGCTTGCGCTTGATTTCCTTTCTTCTCTTCTTCTTCTCCATGAGATTCCTACTTACCCATACTCCTCTTTAAACTCCCTGTACATGTGCTTCGTAGTGCCAAAGTGGAGACAATTGCAAAGGAGAGTCCCGGATTCCAGGTCTAAAATACATCTTATGGAACAATTAACCGGTTTCTATCCCTATTTTTACTACCTTTACCACAGTAAATATGGTCCTGATGAATGCACTAAGTTTTTTTTTAGCAATAGGCCCCTGGCAGATCGCTATCATCGTGATGGTAGTATTATTGTTGTTTGGAGGTAAAAAGATACCTGAATTAATGAGGGGGCTGGGAAGTGGCATCAAAGAATTTAAGGATGCCACCAAGGAAGATGACAAGCTTGAGGAGAAGAAGGAGTAGCCTTCTTTACCCAATGAATTTAAAGCACCTTTCGGGGTGCTTTTTTTATGGATTTGCCAGGGCAAAACCAGGAATGCGATTCATCGATCCGCGCCCGCCACATGGAATCTGCCGGCTTACTTTTATTCCTAAACCACAGGGATTCAGCCTTCACGACGAAATAATCCCTTTTCACAACAAAAAATTATCAGGAACAGCCGTATGGCGTAATTTCGGGTTTACAGTCTATGATCCGTCTATAGCACCGGTCGTGATTGTAATTATATCCGTACATGATAAAGCCCAGGTTATACATACTGGTACTAGGTTTCCTGCTTTGCTTCAGTAGTTTGGTTCATAGCCAGATCGAACTGACGAGCACCACTGGTGTTGTCTATGCGGATCAGGAGATTGGGGATGATGATGCCCGTATGAGCTCAAAGGCGGAATTGAAAGGTGAGGCCCTGATACGGAAAGCAGCTGACTTCGATATTCCCGTGCGTACTTACTCCCGTCTCAAAGACGTAAGAAAGGGGTATTACATTATTGTGGGTGTATTCAGGGAATCCAAAAACCTGCCACGCCTCACCAGAAAGTTACAGCGCAAAGGGTTGGACGCCGGTGTTTTCATGAACCCGGAAAACAACCTTAATTACGTTTATGCCAATCGGTATGAAAATGGGCGGGAGGCGCTTTTCGCAGCGAGCTCCAACCTTGGAGGAAAACACCCAGAGGCCATGTGGATTCTGGGAGTGGAAAACGATCCGGAGATCAGGAAGGTACCAGAGGTAAAAACAGAGCCCCTGCCGGCAAAAGAGGTCGCGGAAACCGCCCTAATAGCCCAGCCAAAGCCGCAACCCCTGAAGCGCGCTTCCGTGAATACATCGATAAAGCCGCGCTCAATTAAGTCTGCCAGCAGCGCGCCCCCCATGCTTGTCAGAAAAGCGAACAGCTATTTCGATCGGATGTGGTATGCGGAAGCGGCCGAACTGTATGAGCAGGCCCTGATGCGAAACCCCGAACATCAAAGCCCTGATATGATCGAAAAAGCGGCCGATGCGCATTATTTCAACTCGAATATGTCCCGGGCCTTCTACTGGTATAACAAGTTGTACGAGGCAGGTAAGGACGAAATGACCGCTGAAAACCTCTTCAAATACGCCCACACCCTTAAAGGTTCCGGGAAATACGGACGGGCGCGCAGGCTGCTCAGGCTGTATGATAAAAAAATGGAAGAAGAACTCTCCGCCCCAAGGGACCCGGAAGAAGCAAAAGAACGGGAGGTAGTCCTTGACAACATTCTCAACAGCGAAGAGGCCTTTGCTGTCAAGAACCTGGAGATCAATTCAAAGTATTCCGATTTTGCCCCTATGTTCTACCGTGGAGATAATATAGTATTTGCCTCCTCCGTGGATTCTGCCTTTTTTAAAACCAGACGGTATAAATGGAACGATCAGCCCTATCTGGACCTCTACGTTGCAAAGATGAACGAGGAATCGGATGAATTGCGCGCTGCCGTAAAATTCTCAAAGGAGATCAACACCAAATACCACGAGGCGGCTGTTACCTTTTCTCCCGATCAGCAGACCATGTACTTTACCCGAAACAACTACGGCAAAAAATTAAGACGGGATAAAAACGGTATCAACCACCTGAAGATCTACAGGTCCCGCAAGATAGGCGGAACATGGACCGAGGCAGAGGAACTGCCTTTCAATGGGGAGGATTATTCTACCGGACATCCCGCGCTGAGCCCGGATGGAAGCCAGCTTTACTTTGTGTCCGACATGCCCGGAAGCCTGGGAGATACGGATATTTTTGTGGTAGACGTTTATGAGGATGGCAGTTTCTCGCATCCCCGGAATTTAGGCCCTAATGTGAATACGGAGCACAAAGAGATGTTCCCGTTCCTTACGGAAAACAAGCTCTATTTTTCCTCCAACGGCCATATAGGGCTCGGGGGCCTGGACGTTTATGAAACGGTTTTCGACCCGGAAGAAGGGTTCCTCCCGGCCAAGAATGCGGGAAAACCAATAAACAGCAAAAGTGATGATTTTTCCTTCATCATTCGGGAGGATACCCAAAAAGGGTATTTCGCCTCCAACCGTCGCGGCGGCAAAGGCGATGATGACCTGTATTCCTTCCAGCGCCTGTTGCCTGAAGAAGTGAACGAAAATGCAATCGCCGGAGTAGTCACCGATCTTATTGACGGTGAATCGCTACCGGAAGCGATGGTGGAGCTCCTGGATGAGAACCATATCAAATTAAAGGAAATCGTCTCTTCTGAGGATGGCAGCTTTGTGTTTGAGGAACTGGAAGGGGACACCCGATACTTCCTTAGGATACAAAAGGAGGGGTATCAGGATGAAGAACGGGAACTCAGGACCCTGAACAACGAACGGGTATCCACCGATGTCGCCCTGCAGAAAATGGAAGAGCGCATTATCGTGGAGGATGGGTTGCGCAAGCTGAAGACGGAATTGATCTATTTTGATTTTGACAAATTTACCATTCGAACGGACGCCGCATCAGAACTGGACGAACTGGTTGCCATGATGAACCAGTACCCGTCCATGGTAATCAGGATTGAATCCCATACAGATTCCAGGGGGCCAAGGGCTTATAATAAGTTGCTTTCCGACAAACGAGCCAAGTCCACCCGGGACTATCTGATCCGGCAGGGCATAGCTCCATCGAGGATCGAAAGCGCCATAGGCTATGGTGAGGAGCGCCTCCTGAACGAATGTGATGGCAGTGTTAAGTGCTCTCCCGAGCAGCACCAACGCAACCGACGCTCAGAATTTATCATCGTGAAGATGTAAGAATCCGGCAGAACTTAGAATGCCTTTTATCTACTCAACCTTCAGTGTTTTCTGCGCAGGCGCTGCTAACTACGCCTAATTTTTCAGCCATTCATCCGAAAAATTCAATATTGGGCAAGATCCTTCCCATCTTTGATTCATCACGCTCCAATTGAAACACTATGGAAAAATTTATACTCGTAAAAGAAATCTATATTGAAGCTTTTCGGAACTGGACCAGTTTGATGCTTAAGCGATATTTCAAGGCATTTTCCTGGTTTTGTTTTGGCCTTTGGCTGATCACCATGTACGCTTTTGTTTTCCGGGTCTCAACCGGATTTGCGTTTGACTGAAGGTATTCCCGAAATTCAACGATCCTAGCGGCCCTGTCAATTGACGGGGTTTTTTATTTTCCGGTTTCCTGCTGGCTGTCAAAAGTGATTGTTTTCAGGATGGCCTCCAATTCAAACATATAATCCCGCTTGTTGGTGGCGGGGGCGAAGGTAAACCCTTCTACGACGAGCTTCCGGTTGCGCGCCTCGTCGTTGATGATGTACGTCAGAAAGGGCCCGGCCATGGGATAATTCACCACTTCCCAGATACCCCGGACCTCAACAGCCTTCATCCCTGCGACTTCCGCCGGGAACACATAGGGCGCAAATGCCTTTTCCGTTCCCATATAGGTCGTTTTTCCGGGAACATCCGGCCCCGGAATGTACTTCTGCCCGATGGAGTCGCGCATTTGCACAATGTCCTGTACAAAGGTGGAATCGGATTCAAAACTGTTGCCGGGCATTTCATACACAATGATATTCATGCTGCCTTTCTGGATCTCACGGTCGATCCACACAAAATTATCCTCTTCTTTTCCGACTTTGTAGACGGATGGAAGCCTGAAGGATATGCCAAATTTTTCCTCGAGGACTGTTTCCTTGCTCAGGGAGCGCAAAAACCTTTTTTGAGATTCCTTTAGCTCCATCTGCTTAATTGAGGAGATAATCTGTTCCGCGGAGCCTTCAATGGAAGAAATCAACAGGGAATCCGAGGTGCCTTTGATGACGGCTACCTTCTGAGGCGTCGCATAAAGGTCCTCCTGGATCTGTGCCCCGCTGACCGAGTCCCGATCCACAAAAAGGACGGCCCTGCGATGTCGGGTAGTCCCGCGAAACACACTTGGGGGCATGTGTTCGAGGTTCAAAAGGGGCTCATCCCAGGTGAGGCCCAATACGGGTGCTGCAAAGTGTTGGCGAACCTCATCCCCCACGGGACCTTCCCAGAGGTCATTGTCCATGACCACGGCAAGGGTATTGATGGCCCCAATAGAGGCGGGCTTATATTTTTTGGAGGGTTTGTCCTGGCAGGAGGCAAAAAGCACAAGGACAACAAGGGAGAGGAATCGGAATTGCTTCATGTGATAAAATTTAAGGGGAACAGTTACACAACTTGAGTTTCGTTCCCGGCTTCAGGTTGTTCCCGCGAATACCGTTCCATTCCCGTAAGTTATCGACAGAAACACCCTGGTATTTTTTTGATATCGTCCAAAGCGAGTCCCCTTTTTCGACCACGTGGAACCTGGGAGAGTCATCGGAAGCTTTGGCCGTACTGGTATTTGCAGAAGCTACAGGATCGGAGGTGACCGGCTTTCTCGGATAGATCGTCAGCCGTTGCCCAACCCTTAACATGTTTGAGCGAAGCCCGTTCCAGCGTTTGATCTGACTAACGCTCACCCCATACCGCTCTGCTATCTTGCCAAGATAATCCCCGCTACGGACCCGATAGCGGATCCGTTCGTCTGCCTCCACATAGCGAGGAAGCGGCTTTTCCCGATTTGCCAGTTCTTCCTGAACTTTGGCGTAAATGGCTGTTTCATTCGATACAAAAGGTCCCATGGCACTTATGGGAAGGCGAAGCACATAGTTTTTATCCTTTATTTTAGGAATGATTCCAAGCTTGTAAGATGGGTTCAGGGCGGTAATCTCCTCGGTTGGAAGCCCGGTGAATTTGGAAATCTGATCAAACGTAATCGTGGATTTTACCAGTACTGTGTCCGTTTCAAAAAACGGGCGTTGCAACTCTGTTGGCTTAAGGCCGTGTTCTTCCGCATATTCAAACAAATACATGGTCGCCAGAAAGGCCGGTACATAGCCCGCGGTTTCCCGGGGCAGGAAAGGTCTGATATTCCAGTAATTCTCGTAGCCCCCGGACCTGCGTATGGCTTTATTTACATTGCCAGGCCCTGAATTATAGGCCGCCAAAGCCAGGTCCCAGTCGCCAAAGATCCCGTAGAGCTTTCCCAAATACTGGCAGGCAGCTTCTGTGGCCATCTCAGGGTCGCTCCGTTCATCAACATAACTGCTGACCTCCAGGCCATACATCCGGCCGGTGCCGTACATGAACTGCCAAAGGCCTGTGGCTCCCACCCGGGATTTGGCCGTTGGGTTGAGGGCAGATTCCACAATAGACAGGTATTTGATTTCCAAAGGGAGGTCATATTTGTCGAGGGTTTCCTCAAACAGGGGAAAATAGTACGCGCTGGCTGCCAGCATGCGCTCCATCAAATCCCTTTTGTAGCTCAGGAAGTGTTTGATGACCCTCTCCAGGGATGGGTTGTAACTGATATTGAACGGCGTTTTTTCATCCAGCAGGGCGAGCCGTTGCTTCAGCAGTTCGGTGTCCAGCGCAATCTCTTCCCCCTTAAGACTGTCGCCTGCTGCATTCTGTACTTCCTCGTACATCTGTGTAAAGCTCTCTCTGGCTTCCCGAAGCTCCTGTAACCAAAGGCTGTCATAGCGGGAAGCCAGTGGAAAATCCCGCAAGATCAGCGAATCCGGGGTTTGCCCGGGGTTAAGGGACACCTCCTGAAGGTCTTTGACCGGATTCGCAACAAGGGCCAATGCAGTGTCATTCACCTTGTCGGAATGGGGTTTATCCCCTGTCTGACCCACACTAAAGAAGGTCCACAGCAAGAGTATAGCGGTGGTGTGTATCTTCATGAAATTCATCGGATTGTATTGCGTGGGGGCTGACGAAATTCGGACATTTTTAATAAAGAACGAAATTTTTGATCTTAAAGTACCCCTAAAACCCTGGGCAATAGGTTACTGAAGGATCGCGGCAATTCCAGGAAGGGTTTTGCCTTCAAGGCTTTCGAGCATGGCACCCCCGCCGGTGGAGACATAACTCACCTTATCCTCGAAGCCGAATTGCTTAACCGCAGCCACAGAATCACCCCCTCCCACCAGGGAAAATGCCCCGTTCTCTGTAGCTTCAGCCACATAATTGCCAACTTCGATGGTTCCTTTTGCAAACTGCTCCATTTCAAATACTCCCACGGGGCCGTTCCATAGAATTGTCCTTGACTTAAGAATTACTTCTTTGAACTTTGCAAGGGTTTCCGGACCAGCATCCAGGCCTTGCCATCCTTTTTCAATGGCATTTACAGGCATTACCTTGCTCTGGGCCTCGTTGCTGAAGCTATCTGCTGCAACCACATCCACGGGAAGGTGTACTTCCACGCCTTTAGCCCTTGCCTGTTTCAGGATTGACAGGGCGAGTTCGGTTTTGTCTGGTTCGGATATGGAGTCCCCAACGGACCCGCCCTGGGCAAGAACGAAGGTATAGGTCATCCCGCCCCCTATGATAAGGTGGTCGATCTTATCAAGAATATTCTCTATAATGGTGATCTTGCTCGACACCTTGGCGCCTCCCAAAATTGCAGTTACGGGCTTTTCGCCTGTACGCATCACCTTGTCTATCGCCTTAATCTCGCCGGCGAGCAAATACCCAAAACATTTGCGTCCGGGGAAATAAGAAGCTACCACTGTAGTGGAGGCGTGAGCTCTGTGGGCGGTGCCGAAGGCGTCGTTGACGTAAATATCCCCCCAATGGGATAGCTGTTCTGCAAATGAAGCGTCCCCGGCTTCTTCCTCGGAGTGGAAGCGGAGGTTTTCCAGCAGGAGTACTTCGCCGCTTTTAAGGTCGGAAACAGCCTGCTCCACCTCGGGCCCGATACTCTCCGAAACGAATTTTACCTGTACCCCCAGGACATCAGAGACCTTATTGACGATATGAGAAAGTGACAGGTCCGGATTTTTCTGTCCCTTGGGCCGGCCCAGGTGGCTCATTAACACCACGCTGCCTCCGTCTTCGAGGACTTTAATAATGCTCGGTTTGGCAGCCTCAATCCGGTTTGAGTCAGTCACTTCGAATTTCTCGTTCAAAGGGACATTGAAATCCACACGGATCAGCGCCTTTTTTTCATTAAAATCAAAATCGTCGATGGTGATCATGTTCTTCTTCTTTGAAACCTGCCCAAAAATAACCATTCTTGGGCTTAACGGCCGGCTTTCCGTTCATTTTCACTTCTGATTCCTTAAAATACTATCTTTGATACCATGCAGTTTTCCAAGGTTCTGGGTTTGGCACACATCAAACAGCATCTTACCTCTAGCGCAGATGTGGGAAGGATTCCTCACGCCCAGCTTTTTGTGGGCCCTGAAGGCTGTGGAACACTTCCAATGGCAATTGCCTATGCTCAGTATGTCCTCTGTGGCAACAAAGGCGGTGCTAACGAGGGAGGGGATGTTGCCTGCAACACCAAATGCAACCACCTTACCCATCCAGATCTGCACTTTGCTTTCCCGGTCTCCTCATCCGGAAATGTGAAAAAACACCCGGTAAGCGATCATTTTCTTCAACAATGGCGGGAGTTTGTGAGCGAACAGCCTTACGGGAACCTTTTTGACTGGTATCGCGCCATAGGCATTGAGAAAAAACAGGGGCAAATCGGGGTGGATGAGGCCCATGATATCGTTAGAAAACTAAGCCTGAAATCCTACGAAGGAGGATATAAAGTCATGATTATTTGGATGGCGGAGCGCATGAACACCTCTGCCGCCAATAAGTTGCTCAAGCTTATTGAGGAGCCTCCACAGAAAACGATGCTGATCATGATCACCGAGGACGAGGAGCAACTCCTCCCTACCCTTCGCAGTCGCTGTCAGGTGCTTCATTTTCCGCCCCTCGCTGAGTCGGTTATCGTGGAAGGGCTTGTTGATAAAGGGGCCTCCAGGGAGGAGGCTGCACAAATCGCCCAGGAGGCGAACGGGAATTTCAACAGGGCCCAGGACCTGATGCTACAGGATTCAGAGGACCTGGTTTTTGAACAGTGGTTTGTTCAGTGGACACGAACTGCGTTTAAGGCGAAGGGCAACAAAGCAGCGGTTCACGAATTGATACTCTGGAGCGAAGAAGTTGCAAAAACAGGACGGGAAACCCAGAAGAAATTCCTTTCCTACTGTATTTCACTTATTCGGCAGGCCATGCTGTTGAATTATGAGGCCTCCGAACTGGTCTATATCAAGACGCGGCAACCGGATTTCCGACTGAAAAAATTTGCGCCCTTTGTTCATGAGAACAACGTATTGCAAATGGTGCAGGAGTTAGAAAACGCGCGCTATCATGTAGTTCGTAATGGGAATTCACGAATTATTTTTACCGATCTTTCCATCAAATTAACCCGGCTTCTGCACACCAAAGCCGCCTAAAAACACCCTATGGAAGCCCTAACAGAAAGAGCCGCCGAAATTGTTTTGATCAGTTTTCTGGCCATAACATTTGGCCAAAGCAGCCTGGACAAGGTCTTGGACTGGGATGGAAATCTTGGCTGGTTAAAATCACATTTTGCTGAAAGTCCCTTAAAGCCTGTTGTCCCCGCCCTCTTTTTTATCCTGACCGTAACGGAGCTCAGCGCGGGGGTGCTTTCTGTTTTGGGATTGGTGCAGGTTATTAGGGGCGCCGGGGATGATCTGGCCTTCTGGAGCGCTGCCATCTCCTGTCTTGCGCTTTTGATGTTGTTGTTCGGGCAGCGGATTGCAAAGGACTATGACGGGGCCCGTACCATAGCCATTTATTTTATACCAGCCGTCTTCCTGCTTTACCTCCTTCAATAAAAAAACCCGGATCAGATGATCCGGGTTTCTTATAGTTATGTTTGGGGATTACTCCTCATAAGATGCGTTCAGGAGCTTCAACACCTCCTCTGTTACATCTGCAGCTTCTTCCCCGTAGAGGACGCTCCCACCTTCTCCACCGGTAAGGATAAAACGATACCCGTTGGCTTCCCCAAATTCCTTGATCGTCTTTCTCACTTCCCGGACCACGCTGTCCATTTTTAACTGCCCCATGCGCTGCATCTGTTGCTCTTCCTGTTGCAGCTGCTGACCTACCATCTGGCCCTTTTGCTGTAACTGACTAAAAGCTTCCTGGGCCTTGCTTTCGGACATCTCCTTGGATTTATTCTGCAAGTCCTGTGCTTCCATCTGAAACACCTGGGAAATGCTGTCTCTTTTTCTTGCGTACGCCTCCGACCTTACCTGATAGGCTGACTCAACATCTTTTTTCTTCTGATATCCATCCATCAGCTTTACGTTGTCCACATAGGCAATTTTATCCTGTTGGCAGCTTACTAAAAGCAACGCAGCAACAGGCAATATCCAATTCTTCATCTTAACCGTTTAAGTATTAAGCCGCAAAAATAGAAAAGGTTTTCGGGTTGATGGTTTTTATGGCTTGATTTTCCGGAAATAAAAAATTCCAGTCGTATGCGTCTTTTCTATCAAAACTTAATCAACAATCGATTTTGATTATTATAGGTGTCTTTCAGAAAGCGCTTCTAAGCCTTTTTTCTAGGGGCGCATAGTACTTGCGACCCTCTTTTCCCGATAATGCCTTAGGCGTCGTATTCTGGCTTTTTTTGCAGTATATAGACGTGGGAAGAATACTCGCCGGAAAAAATCCCGAAAAGATTTGACAAGAACCCGATTACAAATCCCTTCAGTGGAGCTAACCTTCTGTTCCGATGGGTTTCCGAAAGCCATGAAACATAAAAAGCATCCAACCAAAGCGACTTTATCTTTACTAATTCATATCCTTTTGAGGCGAACAGGTATGTTATAGACTCCTTTGAGAAATGCCACAAATGGCGAGGCACGTCATAACCTGCCCAATGCTCCCTGTAAAACCTTGCGTCAAAAGATTTATGGTTGGGTACTGCAATGACAAGCCAGCCACCGGGCTTAAGAGCAGCCGAAACCTCTTCGATGCTTTCCTCAGGATCCTTGAGGTGTTCAAATACATGCCAAAAAGAAATTACATCATAGGCGGGTTCCTTCTGTACGGAAAGACTTCTATAAACGGAAACCCCTTTTTGGTGTGCGAGTTCTCTTGCCTGATCATTCGGTTCGACACCATAGGCCTCCCATCCGTTTATTTGGGCGTACTTCAAAAAATCTCCCGTGCCGGCACCCACATCCATAAGGGAACCAATTCCCTTATGCAGCCGTTCGATTATGCGCAACTTCCTTTTGAGGTTAATCCTTTTTGCCCTTTGATATACTTTTTCAATTAGTGTTTCAGCGCGATCCGAATGTGAAATATACTCGTGGCTCTGGTAATATGCGTCCAGGTCGTCAGGAGCCGGAAAGGTCTGAAGGCATTTGAATTCCGGATTCCAGACTATCTCAAATTCCTTTCCCGAAACAAGATAGTCCTTTGCTTTTAAGACGGTCTGTGGCATTATAGCACGAATTGGATATTGGATTTACTAGCCGTCATAACGCACGGCCTCCCCCTGAGTTCTTTTTTTTCACAATGGTTCCACGTGGAACTATCGGCCAAGATACACGAGCAAAACACTGATATCACTGGGCGAAACGCCGCTAATACGAGACGCCTGAGATATGGTTGCAGGCCGAATAGCGCTAAGTTTCTCCCTGGCCTCCATGGACAGGGAGGACAACTTCATATAATCAAAATCCTCGGGGATCTTTATGTTCTCGAGGCGTTGTAATTTGTCAGCATTGGCTTTTTCTTTCTCTATATAGCCGGCATACTTCACCTGAATTTCCGCCTGTTCCAACACCTCTTCGCCTATTTCATTTTCTGCCACAAATTCCGCCACACTTTGGAGCTGAAGCATGTGCTGCATATTCACCCTGGGTCTGGAAAACACCTTTACCAGTTTGTCTCCCTGATTCACCTCTTTAGATCCAACCGAATTAAGGATGGGGTTGATCTCGCTCGGGATAAAGCTTGTTTTCCTAAAAAACCCGACAAGCTCTCCTGATTGAGACCGCTTTTTTTCAACGAGTCTCATTCTTTCTTCTCTGGCCAGGCCCAGTTTATAGGATCGCTCTGTGAGTCTGAGATCGGCATTATCCTGCCGCAGCAGCGTTCGGTATTCCGCCCTGGAAGTAAACATCCGGTAGGGCTCTTCAGTTCCTTTGGTGATGAGGTCGTCTATTAAAACGCCAATATAAGCCTCATCCCTTCGAAGCACGAAGGGCTCTTCCTCATTTAGTTTCAGGTGTGCATTTATTCCCGCTATCAAACCCTGGGCCCCTGCTTCCTCGTAGCCGGTAGTCCCATTAATCTGGCCGGCGAAATACAGATTTTCAATAAGCTTGGTTTCCAGTGTGTGTTTTAATTGAGTAGGCGGGAAATAGTCGTATTCAATGGCATATCCAGGCCGGAAGAACTTTACCTTTTCGAAACCTTTTACAGACTTCAATGCCGTATACTGGACGTCCTCAGGCAGGGAGGTTGAAAACCCATTTACATAAACCTCAACTGTGTCCCAGCCTTCGGGTTCCACAAAGATCTGATGTCTTTCTTTGTCCTTAAATCGGTGGATTTTATCCTCAATAGATGGGCAGTACCTGGGACCTATGCTTTTGATCCTTCCATTAAACATGGGTGATCTTTCAAACCCTTCGCGCAACAGATCATGCACTTCAGGACTTGTATAAGTCATGTGGCAATCGAGTTGTTTTGTGAGCTTGGGAGTCGGCAAATAAGAAAATCGGCCGGGGTCTTCATCTCCGGGTTGTGGAATCATTTGTGAATAGTCGAGACTTCTTCCGTCAACTCTCGGCGGGGTCCCGGTCTTCATCCTGCCTGAAGTAAAACCATAATTGGTTAACTGAGACGTAATTCCTGTTGCAGCACGTTCTCCAGCCCTTCCGCCCCCAAAGTTCTTCTCGCCTATATGAATAAGCCCATTTAAAAAAGTCCCATTGGTGAGCACAACAGCCTTGCCGCGAATCTTCAAGCCAAGAGAGGTTTCTACTCCAAATACCTTGTTGTTCTCAACTAGTAATCCCTTTACCATTTCCTGGTAAAAATCAAGGTTCTTGGTTCGTTCCAGGGATATCCGCCAATGTTCAGCAAATCGCATCCGGTCATTTTGAGACCTGGGGCTCCACATGGCAGGTCCTTTACTCTTATTAAGCATTTTAAACTGGATGGCTGACTTGTCGGTTACCAGTCCGCAATAGCCTCCCAAGGCGTCGATCTCCCGTATAATCTGACCTTTAGCGATTCCTCCCATGGCCGGATTGCATGACATTTGCCCTATGGTCTGCAAATTCATGGTCACCAGCAACGTACTAGACCCCATATTAGCCGCGGCTGCAGCCGCTTCACAACCGGCATGCCCGCCACCAACTACAATAACATCATAGACCTTTGAAAACATAACCTTAATGTTTCACGTGGAACATGCCTATCATTTCTGTTTCTTTGGAGCGCATTTCTGTCTTTTCTTCTTCTGTCTTGTCCTGGTAACCCAGCAAATGCAACACCCCATGGATCATAACCCGTTTCATTTCCCGAGGGAACTGTTCTTTAAATGTCTTCGCGTTATCGAGAACACGGTCCACGGATATATAAATATCCCCGGAAATCACCGGGGCCGCCTCATACTGAAAGGTAATGATGTCGGTATAAAAATCATGGCCTAAATATTCCTGATTTACCTTCAATAGGTCGTCATCAGAGCAATAGATGAAATTGATCGGGCCAGGCTTGCCTCCCAGCTTATGAATGCATTTAATAATCCATTCGGTATATTCCATTGGGCGCTCAAGCTCAAAATCCGTTTGGTAATGGTAGTCGATCACTTTTGCTGAAATAACGCTTTACTCTTTCCCGGTATAATCGCCGCAAAGGTAACACCTGACGATTCAAAAATTCAATTTCATCTTTCTTTCTTTCAAAGACGTCCGGCCTGGTTAAAATGGGGTTTTCAAAAACCTCCTTGTTGCTTGTGCTTTCCCTTTCCTTTCGCTCTCCCTGTTCAAGTGCTGCATTTTCCAATCGCATTAATTGCTGTTGAATTCGATTAAGCCTCTGTGCGGTCCTTTCAGTAATTCCATTGCGGAGCAGTTCTTCTTCAAATAATTCCATTTCTCTTGCAATACTTTCAGCCAGTTTACGGTCTCCTTCATTAATTAAATCCTCGAGTTGTTTCTCAAGTTGTTGCCTTATCTTTTGCTGCTCTTTATAGATTTCAAAGTATTCGGCGTAAGAATCTTCCATTCCTCCAGAACTTCCTGATTTATCATTGCCTTCTTCCGAACTACCACTTTGAGACCCTTTCTTTCCTTCCTCTCCTGCCCCTTCGCCGGTATTCTCGCCTAATCCTTCTTTTGTCTGGCCTCCCGGTTTCTTGCCCTCCTGCCCCTGAGCTTCGCCGTCCTTACTTCCGTCCTGGGATCCTTCTTCCGAGCCTTTCCCCTGCCCCTGGGATGCCCGTTGACGTAATTGTTCCTGGCTTTGAATAATATCAGGTAATTGAAAATCACCGCCCCCACCCTGACCCTGGCCAGGCATTAAAGATTGTTGCATATTGTCCAAAAGCTCCGCCAGAAAAGAGGACAATTCATTCGTGGCAGTAACGACATACTGTTGATACGATGCCCCTCTGTACCAGTTATTATTGGCCATGCTTTCAAGCCCCTTGTCCATATTGTAGTAAACCTCCGTGATCTGAGTATTTATTGTTTCTGAAATCTCAACCCTACGCATAGAAAGAGCGAATAGGCTATCATCTACATGTTCAAAAAGCGCCCTTAGTTCTTTTTGCTTCCGAATATCCGCTGAATGGCTTACCACACCTTCATCGAGGTCCTGGACCTTATTAAACAACGCCTCCTGTTCAATGGAAAAGGTTACCAGGTTGTCGAGTATCTGCCGCAGCATTTCAGCATCTTCAGCTATGGACTGAGACCCCCCCATGGATGCGCCCTGATCCAGGCTTTCACTTAATTCCTGTAATTTCCGAGACGCTCCTTTCTGCTTTTCCTTCGCCTTTCCCGCCTCCTGGGGGGTATTCCCTTCATTTGCCCGCTCCTTATCCTGTATGCTGTCCAGAAGGTCTAGCGCGTCTTGCTGGTCCCTCTGAACCGATTCCTCCTTCGTTTCCTCTCGCTCCCATGGCAGCGGCTTCTTCAGGCCTTCATTGTCTTCATCCAACTGTTCCAGTTCCTTGCGTATTTCCTTAAATTCCTCATTGATTCTTTCCTGAGCTTCACTTAAACCGGGTTTTTCCTGGTCCGTTTTGGAAAGTGAATCCTGTTGTTCTGAAAGTTCCTTTAGCTGTCGGGACAGTTGCCGGGACTTCTGTTGTACATAATACCTTTTTGTCAGCTCCAGGAGTTGCTGCATATTCCTCTGATTCCCCTTCTGGCTTTTGGAGAGCTCCTCCATCCGTTCCTCAAACGCCTCCTGGTCGAGTTTGTCAAGGACCTTTTGGATTTCCTCCATGAGGGCAGCATTCTTTCTTGCTTCTGCCTCCTGTCGCTCCAGGCGTTCTTTCAGCAGATTGTTTTCTTCTTCTGAGGTCCCTTTCTCGATGCTCTCAGATAGCTCTCTGCTGAATTTCTCCATAAGCCTGTCCTGTTTCTCCTGCTTCTGAAGAAAGTCCTTTAGTTTTTGCTTGTCCTCAAAGTCCAGCGTTTCCTTCTCCTTTCGAAGACGCTCCAGTTCTTCAAACGATTTGTCAAGGCGCTGCTGCTCCCTGGATGTCTTGTCCAGTCCCTTAAGAAGCCCTTCCTGATATTCCAGGGTTTGACGGTCCAGTTCGTTTTCATTGAGTAACCTCAACCTGAAATCCCTGCTCTTACGGATCTTACCGCCCCTGTTCCCATCGTTATCCTTAATCCGAAAATACAGAGTGTAGTCCTTTCCTTTTGTCATCCGTAAACCGCTGGGATACGTATAATAGAACGTATGGTATGTGGCCTTGGGAACAGGCAGGTTTAAAACCTGCTCCTCTTGCTCATTCCCCTCGGGATAGACAATTACTTCAAGGTCCGATAGCCCATAGTCATCAGACAGATCCCCGGTAAAATAGGCCAGGTTTGGATTCAGTGAATCCCGCTCCATTTCCACACGAATCTCCGGATACTCATCGGGCACCACCTCAATTCGATAACTCAATCTATCGTACTCCCCCACATCCTTGTTAGAGGCGCTTAAGACGTAATTTGTTGTTTTCCAAACACGCTTACTGAAATGAACTTCCTCATTGTCTGAGGGGGCCCTCAGAAGGGTATCCTGATCTGAATACCGGAGACTATCGGCATGAACCGCTCTGAGTTTCCAGGAAACCGTTGTGCCTTCCGGCAAAGTGGCGTTGCCACTTCCGCTGATTTGATCGTCAATGCGCCCCAGATACGCAGGATACTGGAATTCCATTTCAAACTGATCAATTATCGGTATTCGCAGCACTTCAAAATCATAGGTGCGGGAGGTAATCCCTTCGGCCTCGAAGGTAAATTCAGCGGGCTTTAAGGGCGGTTGGAAGGTATACTCAAAATGAGTTACACGGTCCTCCATTATCAGAGGATTCCCATTAAGAATCAATTTTACCTGACCGGGCTGTTCATCCCCTACGGTTCTGAGCTTCAGAATGAAAGGCTGGTCCTCTCGCTGCCGCAGCTGAGGTGTCAATAATTCAAACCTGAAGGGTGCAGGCTGTTCAAAGGCCATCTCATACTTTACCACCCGCTCATACGACCTGAAGAAATCCACCCCGTGACCGGTAAGCCAGATAAGAAGAAGGAGGAGAACCGGTATTAGGGCGTGCCTTGCATATTTATAGGCCTCTTTCATGTTGATCGCCCGTTGAAAAGGCACCTCCATAAGATCCGTGGAGCGCTGTTCTATACTGGCCAGCAATAATTCCGATTTTTCTTTATTCTCCGCCAGCTCGAGCAGGTTATAAAGCTTATCACTGACGTCTGAGAAGTGTCTTCCTATAATTCTGGACCCTTCCTTATACGAAAGTCCCTGCCGCAGCCTGAACAGGCGAAGAAGGGGCAGGGCAATATAGCGAACCAGCAAAAACGCCTCCAGAAGGAGACCTGTCCACAGCAAAAAAGTGCGCATTCCGGAATTTAGCCAGAGAAAATATTCCAGGCCTCCTATAAAAAGCAGGAGGAGACCCCCGAAAAAAAGAAACAAAAAGCTTCCTTTCACCAACTGCCTTTTGTAGTAGCGATTGATGAAGCCCTGAAGTTTAAAAAGTATCCGGGCGTAACTGTCCAAAATTCATATATTTAGTACCAAGATAGCACGATGTCGTTAATTCAACGGCCAAAAACATGTTAAAAGCCGGAGTGAATTCGCTGAAATACCTTGCTGCTTATACGATTCCCCTCTCCGCCTATATCGGGATTACTCAGGGAGGGGCCTGGTGTTTTCTGACTCCGATCTACGCTTTTTTACTCATCCCTTTGTTGGAAATCCTCCTGCCGGAGGACGAAAAAAACCTTGAAGAACCCATAAGAAATACGCAGGGGGTCAACCCAATATATGACTGGATGCTTTATGCCAACATCCCCATTGTTTACGGCCTGATATGGCTCGTGGGGACCAATGTCGCCTCAAGCTCCCTGGAAGCCTATGAGTATGTCGGTTTGGCCTTCTCACTGGGGATTGTTCTGGGAACTAACGGAATCAACGTGGGTCATGAGCTCGGGCACCGCCAATCATCCCCGGAACGCTTTCTCGGGAAGCTGCTTCTGTTGCCCAGTCTCTACATGCATTTTTACATAGAACATAACTTCGGGCACCACCTGAACGCGGCAACCAGGGAGGATCCTGCTACTGCCCGCTACAACCAGTCGGTTTACCACTTCTGGGTTTCCTCTGTTACAAGGCAGTACGTCAATGCCTGGCGGATCCAGAAAACCTTATTGGAACGGGCGGATCGTTCTTTTTTATCCCTCTACAATGATATGCTCTGGTACCTCGTCATACAGGTGGTGTATCTCGGGGCATTGTATGTGTTTTTTGGGGCTTTTGCAACAGGTTTTCTCATCGCTTGTGGGATCATCGGGTTTTTGATGCTCGAAACGGTCAACTATATTGAGCATTACGGGCTTCTTCGCAAGAAGCTTTCTTCTGGCCGGTACGAGCGGGTTCGCCAGGTGCATTCGTGGAACAGCAATCATATTATGGGTCGCATTGTGCTTTACGAGTTGACCCGCCACAGTGACCACCACTACAAATCCTCCAAGAAATACCAACTCCTGGATTACCACGAGGCTTCTCCGGAAATGCCCTTCGGGTATCCCACATCCATGGTTATTTCCCTGGTCCCTCCCCTGTGGTTTCATATCATGAACCCCCGGGTGCCCTCAGAAATGAAAACCGCCTGAACAGTTCTTGTTTCTCGACCCCTGGTTTCTATCTTTGTCCGTAAAATTTTGCTATGAAAAATTCGGTTCGCGTCCGGTTTGCTCCCAGCCCCACTGGGCCCCTTCATATAGGCGGGGTGCGCACAGCCCTCTTTAACTATCTGTTTGCCAGGAAGTACGGCGGCGATTTTATCCTTCGCATAGAGGATACCGACCAAAGCAGGTTTGTTCCGGGAGCAGAGGCCTACATCGTGGAAGCACTCGAATGGCTGGGGATCCCGTTTGATGAGGGGCCTGGAAAAGACGGTCAATTTGGCCCATACCGACAAAGCGAGCGGGTGCACCTTTACAGGAGTCATGTGCAGGAATTGATCGATTCGGGTTGGGCTTATTACGCCTTCGACACCCCTGAGGAGCTGGACAGCCGCCGAAAGGAAAGTGAAGTCGAGGGCCAGACCTTCACTTACAACTGGGAGAACAGGGAACGCCTTATAAATTCGCTTACCCTTAGCGAAAATGAAGTGACGGAAAGACTGGATCGGGGAGATGCCTATGTCGTCAGGTTTAAATGGCCTCTGGATACGGTTGTCAACCTCCGGGACATTATCCGGGGGGAAATCCGCATTGACGGGAATACCCTTGATGACAAAGTGCTGTTCAAAAGCGACGGAATGCCGACCTACCACCTGGCCAATATCGTGGACGATCATCTTATGGAGATCAGCCATGTGATTCGGGGGGAGGAATGGCTTCCTTCACTGGCCCTGCACCATAAGCTCTACGAGGCATTTGGCTGGGAGCCCCCGCAGTTCGCTCATCTGCCGCTGATAATGAAGCCCCGGGGCAAAGGAAAGTTGAGCAAGCGGGATGGCGAAAAGCTCGGCTTCCCCGTCTTTCCCCTGACGTGGAAAGAAAGTGTGGGATACCGGGAAAGTGGGTTTTTTCCTGAAGCCGTACTGAATTTTCTTGCCTTGTTGGGCTGGAACCCCGGCACGGAACAGGAATTGTTCTCCAAGGAGGCTCTTATTGCCGCATTTGACCTGGACCGGGTTCAAAAATCCGGAGCGCGGTTCGATCCGGAAAAAAACAAATGGTATAATCATCAGTACTTACAGCAAAAACCCGTATTGGAACTCGTGGGTCTTTTCAGGCCTGTTCTTACAGCTCAAGGCGTTGATGAGTCTTCCTTCTCCGACGCCTATCTCTGTAAGGCCATATCCCTGATCCGCGAAAGGGCCTCCTTCGTACATGAATTATGGGATCTTGGTTCCTACCTGTTCCGGGCTCCTGACTCCTATGATGAAAAGGCTGCCCAAAAACAATGGAAGCCAGAAACTCCTGCACGTATGAAGGAGCTTGCCGCTTTACTTGGTTCTTTGGAAGATTTTGGCGCCGCCACTACCGAAAGTGCCGTGAAAGATTGGCTGACAGCCGCTGACCTCTCATTCGGGCAGGTCATGCCTCCTCTGAGGTTGATCCTTGTAGGAGCAATGAAAGGGCCCCACCTTTTTGACGTCATGGAACTCCTGGGAAAGGAAGAAACCCTAAACAGGATAGACCGTGCAATTCTGGTGCTGGGACCCCCCGAATGAAAGTGTAACATTTTATGGGCTTTTGCGACATATTATTTAAGTCTGTGTTTGTATCTTCCTAAACCTTAATCAATAAAAATCATGGCTAATTTATTCTTCTGGCTACCCGTGATTCTGGTGGGCCTTTTAATTTTTTTCTCCTCCTTTTTTGTAGTCAAGCAGCAAACTGCTGCGGTCATCGAAAGGTTTGGACGGTTTCACAGCATCCGTAATTCAGGCCTGCAAATGAAGATTCCCCTGGTTGACAGGATCTCGGGGCGATTAAGCCTTAAGATCCAGCAGTTGGATGTAATCGTAGAAACCAAGACCCTGGACGATGTATTTGTCAAGCTGAAGGTTTCTGTCCAGTATGTCGTGATCAGGAACAAGGTATATGACGCCTTTTACAAGCTGGAGTACCCGCATGAGCAAATTACCTCTTATGTCTTTGACGTAGTACGGGCTGAAGTGCCAAAAATGAAACTCGATGACGTTTTCGTGAAAAAAGACGACATCGCCATTGCCGTAAAATCCGAATTGCAGGATGCCATGCTGGATTACGGATACGACATTATCAAGACCCTGGTAACGGACATCGACCCGGATGCGCAGGTTAAAGCTGCCATGAACCGCATCAACGCAGCTGAAAGGGAGAAGATCGCGGCTCAGTTCGAAGGGGATGCCGCTCGGATTCTGATGGTGGAAAAAGCCAAAGCTGAGGCCGAAAGCAAAAGGCTACAGGGGCAGGGGATTGCAGATCAGCGCCGGGAGATCGCCCGTGGTCTTGAGGAATCCGTGGAAGTACTCAACAAGGTAGGTATTAACTCCCAGGAAGCTTCGGCCCTTATCGTGGTCACGCAACACTATGACACCTTGCAGGCCATAGGCGAGGAAACCAATACCAACCTGATCCTTCTTCCCAATTCTCCGCATGCCGCCAGCGACATGCTCAACAACATGGTAGCTTCCTTTTCGGCCAGCAACCAGATCGGAGAGGCTATGAAAAAACAACAGGCCTCCCCGGGAGGTAATAAGAGTTAAAGAAAAAACCCGGGTTTATCCGGGTTTTTTTATCTTCTGAACTTACGAAGTATAAATCCGACCAGCCAGGATAAAAGCAGCTTCTTCAGGATCCCATCACGTAGGAAGGATAGTATTTCCGGAGGCTCAAAGTGGCTTTTGATATCAAGCAGGTCCCCTTTAATTTCTTCCTGTGCAATTTTCCGCCTCAGATTCAGGACCTTAAGATCTTTGTCTACCTCTTCGAAGGAGGTGTAAATCTTGTTTTTCATTTGTCCTCGAAATAGTATTTGGAGAAGTTTTTAAGCACCGGTCCTTCCAGTCTGGAACGGAACAGGTATGCCAGTAGGCAAATAACCACATAGAACCCGCCAACCACTAAGAACCCCTGGGTGCTATTCCCGAGGTAGTTTCCTATGGCAGCAGAAGCTGCTACCGAGAGGAAAAACAGGGCAAGGAGTCCTAAAGTCCCCAGAAACAGCACCAGGGTAAGGGCAATCATTGCCTTCATCACAAACTTAAACATTCTAAGTTTGTAATAATCTGCCGTGCTTTCAATATAATCCCTGGCCGCCCGCTGGGAATCGGACAGATCGTTTTTTAGTTCCTCGAAGGCCATTCTTATTTCTGTAACTGAGCGTTCTTTTTGCGGAGTTCCTCAAGCTTCTTTTCCAGGCCTGCAATAATGTCATCCGCCTTATAGCTCATTTTGGAAATCGTATCCTCCAGTTGTTTGTCGAATTCAGCCTTCTGGTCCTGGGCAGACCTGGTAAGCTCGTCGCGGGCGTTATTCACGCGCTGTACGAGATCATCCGAAGTCTCCTGGGCCTTTTCTTTGATGCGCTGCCGGGTCTTGATGCCTTCGTCCGGGGCGTAAAGAATTCCTACTCCGGCGCCTATTGCTGCGCCTACCAGCAATGCAAGTAATACTGATCCGCTGTCGTTTGCCATGTTCTTTTGATTTTAGATAAACAAAAATTCAGATTGGAGCTTCACTCCAAAAGGAAGATTAAGATACACAAATTATCCCAAGGGGCGAAAAATCAGGCCTTTCAATTTATACGACGCGAAGATCTCTAATCAGGAAAAAGCGTAGAGGGAAGCTGAATTTATCAAAATCAGCCATGCGGGAATTGTAAACGCGCCATCTCGGGCCCGGAAAGGCATTGCCTTGCCGGGTTCTCCAAACGCCGGGAAAAAGGCTTAAAATAGCCAGAGAAGTATAGGCTTTGTCGATTATTGTCCCTCTTGGGATTTATCTTGCCTATGCCTGCTTTTGTTCGATCTTTGCCCAGGTGTCCCTCAGGGTAACGGTGCGGTTAAAAACCGGATGCCCAGCCTTGCTGTCAGTGTCCACGCAGAAATAACCCAGCCGCTGAAATTGATAGCGCTCTCCAGGTTCTGCGTCTTTTAGTCCGGGCTCCATTTTTCCGGTCACTGTCCTGAGGGACTCCGGGTTGACAAAGTCCAGGAAGTCTTTGTCTTTGTGCCCGTCAGGGGTAGGGTCAGAGAACAGCCGGTCGTAAAGGCGAACCTCTCCATCAATGGCATGCCTGGCAGAAACCCAATGTAGGGTGCCTTTTACCTTTCTGAGGCTTTCAGGTGTTCCGCTTCCGCTTTTGCTTTGGGGGTCATAAGTGCAATGGATCTCCAGGATTTCTCCATGGGAATCCTTTTTCACTGATTCTGCCTTTATGATATATGCGTTTTTAAGCCGCACCTCTCCCCCTAGCTTAAGCCGGAAAAATTTTCGGTTTGCCTGCTCCCTGAAGTCCTCCCGCTCAATAAAGAGTTCCCGTGAAAACGGAAGCTCCCGGTATCCGGCATCCGGGTCCTCGGGGTTGTTCTCGGCCTGTACCCATTCCTCTTTGTCCTCAGGATAATTGGTGATAACGACCTTGACCGGATCCAATACCGCCATAACCCTGGGGGATAGCTTATTGAGGTCCTCCCGCATATGATGGTCGAGAAGCGCAACATCCACCACGTTCTCGCGCTTGGCAATGCCAATAGTGTCGGCAAAATTTCGAAGTGCCTCAGGAGTACATCCGCGCCTTCTCAGGCCGGAAATGGTTGGCATCCGCGGATCATCCCATCCGTCAACATGTCCCTGTTCCACCAATTGCAGCAGTTTTCTTTTGCTGACAACTGTATGGCTCAGATTCCTCCGCGCAAACTCCCTTTGTTTGGGGCGAACCTTGCCCTCCTCTGTTACCTGATCCAGAAACCAGTCATACAACTCCCGGTGTGGTGCAAATTCCAGCGTGCACAGACTGTGCGAAACCTGTTCTATATAGTCGCTTTCCCCATGTGTCCAATCGTAAAGCGGATAAATACACCAATCGGTATTTGTGCGGTGATGTGCCTTGTGTAGGATTCGGTACATGACCGGGTCCCGCATCAGCATGTTAGGGGAAGCCATATCAATTTTTGCCCTCAGCACATGTGCACCTTCCCCAAAAGCTCCCTCCTTCATCTTCCGGAACAGCTCGAGGTTCTCCGCCACAGGACGATCCCGATAAGGGCTGTTAGTACCCGCTTCCGTGGGAGTGCCCTTCTGTGCGGCGATATCCTTTGAATTCTGGCTGTCCACATAAGCCTTTCCTGCCCTGATCAAATCCTCAGCCCAATCGTAGAGCTGCTGGAAATAGTCCGAGGCATAGCATTCCTTGTCCCAGCTGAACCCAAGCCACTCTACATCCTTTTTTATGGCGTCTACGTACTCCTGTTCCTCCTTTGTGGGATTGGTATCATCAAACCTCAGGTTGACAGGGGCGTCATACCGAAGGCCAAGCCCAAAATTCAGACAAATTGAACTAGCGTGCCCAATATGCAGATACCCATTTGGTTCCGGAGGAAAACGGAAACGGAGCTGGTTGTCCGGAAAGCCATTTCTGAGGTCTTCCTCAATAATGTGCTCTATAAAATTCAGGGCTTTTCCCTTGTCACTCATCAGATCAGAATTGAAGCGGTAAAGGTAGAAAAATGCCGTTCAACGATAAAATTAATAAGTACATCCATACAAATCCCCTCATTTCACAACAGAATTAATCCCACCGACAACATTAAATTCCTTAGGGAACCTCTATAGACCATATTTGTTTGTAAATGGTTTGGAAATGGCCTTTGCCAAAACAAGCGCTCGCCGATTTCCGCCTATGTAGGGCATTAAAAAGTCACAAACACAATTAAACCTGAGACTCATGCGAAGAAAATTACTTCTAACCACAGCCCTACTTTGTGGTTTCCTGTGGATCCAGCAAGGATCCGCACAGGTGCTTAATGCCCCTGAAGCCGCACCCAACCAAACCCCTCCTCCGGGAACCTCCCCCTGGAGTGCAGCCTGTGCCTCGGCCAGTTTTAATGATTACTGGGCACGTTTCACCTGGTCTCCTCCCCTGGTAAATTCAGACAATGAGTTTATTCTGGAACTTTCAGATGCCTCAGGAAGTTTTAGCAGTCCCGAGGAACTCGCCAGGGACAATACCAAGAATACGACATTTGATTTTTATTTCCAGTTCTCTTTGCCCCAGGATACCCGCGGTGAGGGCTATCGCATGCGCGTTCGGAGTACGAGCCCCGCAGCGACAAGCCCTGCCTCGGATCCATATCCGATGTATTATCTGGATGTAAATTCCGCCCTAACCATCCGCCCGCAAGGGCAATCTGACTTTGGGGACGGCACCGCACAGGTGTGCAACGGAAACTCCATAACACTCGAAGTCTATGGGCTTTCCAATGCTGATACCTATCAGTATAATTGGTATCGGAGCGGGACTCCGCTCGCCGAAACCGGGCCATCTGTTACCGTCAATCAAGGCGGAATGTATGCTGTAGAAATCGACTTCGGATCCTGCTCGGGATCTGGGAACACCCTTTCCAACCTAATTGATGTGACCACAGGAAGTAGTCTTGGAATCGCAATCAACCCTCCGGCCAGTACTGCATTGTGTTCGGGAGAATCCGTTTCCCTGGAGGCAAATATCTCAGGACAGGGGCTTACCTATACCTGGTTCAAAGATGGGGCGGCTATCACCAGCCCCACTATCGATGACTCTTCCCTACTGGTAGATGCAAGTATTACGGGCTTTGAAGGCGACTACCAGGTTGAAATCTTCGGAGATGGCGCCTGCGTCGAACGATCGGCTGCAATTACTATTACCAACGCCGGCAACTTCACAGTAACGCGTGAGAATCCGGCCAACGTGATTGTGCTGCCCGGACAATCCGCAACACTGACCGTATCTACTGATGCCAGCGGGGTAACCTATCAATGGTTCAGGGATGGCAGCCCGGTTTC
The DNA here is from genome assembly GCA_965365265.1 of uncultured Flavobacteriaceae bacterium. Classification (GTDB taxonomy): domain Bacteria; phylum Bacteroidota; class Bacteroidia; order Flavobacteriales; family Flavobacteriaceae; genus Robiginitalea. The sequence goes on along the minus strand of CBDUBB010000001.1, from coordinate 546 downwards.
CGGGGCCACCAATGCTTCCCTGTCCGTTTCGGACAATGAAACCGGAGAATACTATGCAAGGGTGGCGCTTACCGGCGGCACCTGCAGCAACACCTCTATAGACTCAGAAACCACAATGGTGGTGGCTCCCGCCTCTTTGGAGACGGAAATCGCCTATAATGGCTCTTACAACGCCTGCTCCAACATCAGCGCTGTTCTTGAAGTAGCTCAGGTCCGTGCCCTGGATGCCGGAGGAAATGAAACGGACGTAACTGCGGATGTGATCGGCTCCATGGCCTTTCAATGGTACCTCAATGGCAACCCTGTGGCCGGGGCAACCTCGTCCAGCCTTAGCCTGACTGACGTTGCTGAAAACGGAGATTATCACGTAGAGGCCAGCATCTCTTCTTATACCCCCGTTTCCAATACCCTTCCGGTTCAGCTCAGAGTAAATGAAACCCTTGATATCAGTAGTTCCGACCTGACTGTTTGCGGGCCTGCACAGCCGGTTACCCTAAGCACCAGCAGGAACCTGACAGGAGAGACCTATGACTGGTACAGGGACGG